>JAFTTS010000134.1 GCA_017466685.1 Clostridia bacterium | reverse complement strand
TGAAGTATGTTCTTGTTCGAGCAGATGCGGATGGGACTGTTTACGGAGTCTCTGTTGATATCAAGGAATAATCAAGAATTTCGCTTTCCGTTGTGGGGAGCGATTTTTTTGATAAAATACCCAAACAATACAAATTTGTGACTGCATAACGGCTCGCGGCAAATGGCAAGACTACCTATGGAAACCAAGGTACGAAAGCGGGCATATGTTATGAAGTCATCAACCTACAGCCGTAAGGTCGAGATCTGCGGCGTTAATACCTCAAATTTAAAAACACTTTCCTCTGAAGAAAAACACGATCTTCTTGTCAAGGCAAGGAGCGGCGACACATTCGCAAGAGAAGAACTTATAAATGGCAATTTGCGTTTGGTTTTGTCGATAATTCAGCGTTTCACGGGACGCGGCGAGAATCTTGACGATCTTTTTCAGGTCGGATGTATCGGACTCATAAAAGCAGTGGACAATTTCGACCTCACGCTCGATGTCAAGTTTTCGACTTACGCTGTACCAATGATAATCGGCGAGATAAGACGCTATCTGCGTGATAACAACATGGTACGTGTCAGCCGTTCGGTGCGTGATCTCGCATACAGAGCACTGCAGGCACGTGAGCAGTTGACGCGTACACTCGACCGTGAACCTTCGCTTGAAGATATCTCCAAGGTGCTCGGCAACAGTAAGGAAGAAATCGGAGCGGCACTCGAAGCGATAGTCGAGCCGGTGAGCTTATATGAGCCGGTTTTCACTGACGGAGGCGACTCGATATATATCATGGACCAGATCAGTGATACCGACAACACAGACGAAGCATGGCTCGAAGATATAGCCCTGCGTGAAGCTATGAAACGTTTATCGGAACGGGAGAAAAACATCATCGAGCTGCGTTATTTCAAGGGACGTACGCAGATGGAGATCGCAGGCGAGATCGGTATCTCACAAGCGCAGGTATCACGAATCGAAAAAGCCGCACTCGAGAGGATCAAGAAGGATATGTGAATAGGAAATCAGTGTATGGTATCAAACTGTGCACTGATTTTTTGTTACGGTCACTTCTGTTTCGTTTTCTCTTGACATACTGCGCCTTTTTTGGTATAATTATGTGACAAATAAAGATAAGCGAGGCATAACAAATGAGCGACGAAAAATGCTTTGTTTTTAATATTCAGAAATTCTGCGTAAACGACGGACCGGGTATACGTACGACGGTCTTTTTGAAGGGCTGTATCCTTGACTGCCTTTGGTGTCATAATCCCGAATCGAAATCCCCCAAAAAACAGCTTATGTTAAATGAGAGTCGCTGTATCGGATGCGGTGAATGTCTGCGTGTGTGTCCGCTTGAACTACATAGCTTTAGCGACGGTAAGCATCTGATTGAACGTGACAAATGTACTGCGTGCGGAAAATGTGCAGAGGTTTGTTCGGGTGCGCTTGAAATATGCGGCAAGGAAATGACTGTGGATGAAATACTTCAGGAGGTCAATAAGGACGCAAGCTTCTATAAAAATTCAGGCGGCGGTATGACAGTTTCGGGCGGTGAACCGCTTGCACATCCGCGCTTTACATATGAGCTACTGAAAGCAGCAAAAGGCCACGGACTTCACACCTGCATAGAAACCTGCGGTCATGCAAAATGGGAGGATATTGAGGCTATACTTCCCTTTGTTGATATCTTCCTTTGGGATGTTAAAGAGACCGATTCCGCTCTGCACAAAAAATACACAGGCGTCACGAACGATCGAATCCTCGACAATCTGCACCGTATCAGTGAAGCCGGAGCAAGCATCGTACTGCGCTGTCCGATAATCCCCGGTTATAACGACAGAAATGAGCACCTGACTGCAATCGGTCGTCTTGCCGAGGAGCTTTACGGCGTTACACACGTCGAGGTCGAACCGTACCACTCACTCGGAAGCCACAAATGTACCGAGCTTGGCTGTACGTATGAGCTTGACGAGGTATCAGCACCCGAGGATAAGACCGTCGAAGAATGGATAAAGATAATCGCTTCACAAACAAAAAAGGACGTCCGTAAGGCGTAACAGTATAGAAAAATCCCGACCGTACACGGTGAAAAATCGTATGCGATCGGGATAATTTTATTCGTATATTTCAATATAGCCGTTTGTACCATCCTCGGTGACACGTCCCCAGGGTGTGCCATTCTCGAAAAGTATCTCAAAATCATGCTCGCCGGAAGAAAGCTTCACCGTTTTCATTTTGGTGAATGTAAGCGTTGCATCGTCCCATAACCAAAGCTCGTCAAAGCCGGAAATACGCTTGGTGTCACGGTTCCATGCTTTATAGAAATAATCTCCCTCTGAGCCGAGCGGAACAGGCGTGAATCCGCCCCAATCGGGGTTTATCGAGGTGAGCTTTCCTTTGAGCGCCCAATCCGAGCCGCCAACACTTCCAATATGCTCGTGATATGTGAAATTTTCGTTTTCAAGGGTATGCTCTTCAAGCCCTAATATCCCCACTCTGCCGGACATTTCCTCAGACACATCGAGAAGCTTTTGCGCGAGGACGCTGTCATATTCTCCAACCGTGTGATAATCGCGAACCTCGGATGCACCTGCAATCATAAACACCGTGACAAGAACGGCACAGACAGCGGCATATATGCGCTCACGTCGAAGTATAAGTCGAAGCAGCGAATCAAATATCAACGCCATACCGATAAACGACGGCACAGTCGCACGAAGCGAAAACCAAGGGTTGCCGATGATGAGAAACGGTGTTATCGGAGCTAAAAATAAGAGCAATCCCCAAACAAACGCACCGACACTCGGCTTTTCGAGCTTTTTCTTTGAGCTTGCAATAAAGTAAATCGCCGCACCTACTGCGAGAGCTAAAGCAAGAAAAACGATTCCGCCAAAGTCCTCAAAGCAGCCGTTTATTCCGCGAACGAAGCCTTTAAACAGAGTCATAAGCGTACCGTCAACGAATGCAGTTTTGATCTGTCCCAGTATATCGGGTAAAAACGTGTCAAAATACCATCGTGAGGTCGGCAGTGCGATACTGATTCGCGAGCCGAGTGCACTGTCGCTTGCGTTCAAGGATGTAAAGAGGAAATAGACAGCAGCAAGTGGCAGCGAGAGAAGTCCCACGAAAGCACGCTTGTTAGTTCGTACGCGCCGCAAAAACTGCAGTATACTCAAAGTAAACGAAACAACGAGGATCTGCTCATAAAATCCGTATGAAAGTAGAGCCGTAAACGAAAACAAAACGATTCTCCACCATTTTCCCTTGTCGATGTAATCTTCGAGAATATTCGCGGCAACGGCGGCAAAAAAGAGTCCAAAAACGATACGTGAAGAAGCGGAAAGCCAATATGTGCCCTCAACTCCGAGCGGAAGCAAAGAATAAACCACCGCAAAAGCAATTCCCGTTCCCCATATCTTCTTAAAAAGCCGCATAAAGAGTGCGCCTGCGATACCGTGCATGGCGGAAAACAGAATCACCGGGGCAAGCAAACAGCCGTTCATTTTTCCAACAAAGAAAAGATCAACAACAGCCGCGAGAGGACGCGAGGAAAAAAGTCCCTGTGCCTTTATTATCCCCAAGGAATCGCCGTTTAACTGATAATTTATATACTGTATCGAGTCGTCAAGGATTGGAAGATATTCAAAGCCCGAGCTAATTGCACGAATCACTACGGCAAGGGCAAAAAGCAACGATATTGCAAGGAAATTTCGGGAATCGTCAGCTTTTAAAAGCCGCAGCCTTGAGATAACATTTTTCATTGACTTCCTCCTTGATAAAAGCGAAAACCCCATAAAACATAAAAGCTTATGGGATTTCCTGAATTAGTTATCAGTGTTTGAAATGTCTCTGACCGGTGAATACCATTGCGATGCCGTACTTGTTGCAAGCGTCGATGGACTCCTGGTCACGGATCGAACCGCCGGGCTGAATGATCGCGGTAATGCCTGCCTTGTGAGCTGCCTCAACACAGTCGGAGAACGGGAAGAACGCATCGGATGCCATTACCGAGCCTGCCGCACGGTTCTGCTCTGCTCCCTCGAGGGTGTTAGCATAGCGTATAGCGAGATCGAGCGCGGTGATACGGTTGGTCTGACCGGGGCCGATACCTGTTGTGATACCGTTCTTCGCGAGAACAATTGCATTACTCTTTGTGTGCTTAACGACCTTCATTGCAAACTTGAGGTCAACCATCTGCTCTGCTGTAGGAGCCTTTTCGGTTACGACCTTAAGCTCTGCGTCATCGTAAACTCCGATGTCTCTTTCCTGAATGAGAAGACCGCCTGCAACACGCTTCATATCGAGCATATCCTTTGTGTTGGGCTTGGTGATCTCGGGCAGACGGAGAATACGGATATTTGCCTTCTTTTCGAGGATTTCAAGTGCGTCTGCATCAAAATCGGGAGCGATAACGATCTCAACGAAGATCTTGTTGATCTCAGTCGCAGTCGCCGCGTCAACCTTACGGTTACAAGCGATGATACCGCCGAAGATGGATACGGGATCGGCATTATAAGCGTTCATATACGCCTTGTAAATATCCTCGCCGATACCAACACCGCAGGGATTTGCGTGCTTTACCGCAACAACGCAGGGCTCGTCAAATTCCTTGAGGCACTCAAGCGCACCGTTTGTGTCGTTGATGTTGTTGTAAGAAAGCTCCTTACCGTGAAGCTGTTCAGCAGCCGCCAAAGTACCGCCGAACTCGTTTCCGATCTCCTTATAGAAAGCGGCAGTCTGACCGGGGTTCTCACCGTAACGCATATCCTGCACCTTTTCATATGTGAGGGAGAGCTTTTCGGGGAATATCGGCATACCGGTCTGCTTACGGAGATAGGACTGAATAAGTGTATCATAAGCCGCAGTGTGGTTGAACACCTTATATGCAAGCTTAAGATTTGTGTCAACGGAAACCTTGCCGTTTGCCTTTAATTCGTCAATAACGGTCGCATAATCTGCAGGATCAACGATAACGGAAACGTCCTGATAGTTCTTTGCAGCCGCACGAAGCATTGTCGGACCGCCGATATCGATGTTCTCAATAGCGTCCTCACGTGTAACACCGGGCTTTAAGATGGTGTCCTTGAATGCGTAAAGGTTGATTGCAACAATGTCGATGGGAGTAACACCGAGCTTTTCGATCTGTGCCATATGTTCGGGGTTGGATCTCATTGCGAGAATACCTGCATGGATCATCGGATGGAGAGTTTTAACACGACCGTCAAGGCACTCCGGGAAACCGGTTACATCGGAAACCTGCGTTACAGGAACACCTGCTTCGTTGATAACCTTCCATGTTCCGCCGGTGGAAAGGATCTCATAGCCGAGCGCGTCAAGCTCACGTGCGAACTCAACAACGCCTGTTTTGTCTGTAAGACTGATTATAGCGCGTTTTTTCATGGTAAATACCTCGTATATATTTATTTATATACTATTATATCAGATTTTATCGTATCGGTCAAGAGTGAATCTCACAAATATAAGGTATAAACTTGAAATTATTTACCGCATATTTCCTTGTCGCACAAAGCAGCGAATTGCAGAATAAAGTCAAAACATAAAATTAACATATTATTTCTCGCATCGCTATTGCATTTTTCGCGAAAATATTGTAAAATAGTATGTGTATTATATTTTTAAGAATCAGGAGTATAAAATAAATGAACAAAATAAAAATAGTTGCGCTTGCGGCGGCATTTGCACTGACGCTTTCCGCATTTCCGCTCCTTGCAAACGGTGGCGAAACCGCATATGATCCCGAAAACGATCCGCTGATCTCCCTCTCATACATAAACGAGGTCGTTCTTCCGGTGTACGATGAAAAGATAGCGGCTCTTGAAGAAAAGATAGCCACCCTGACCGAAACGGCGACAAAGCTTGAGGAATCCCTCGCTGCGGCAAACACCGAAATTGAAACGCTCAAGGCAACCGGCGGTGATGCATCCGAGAGCGGCGGACTCGGTCAGTATGAGGTCGTTCATCTGAGCCAGGGCGCAAAGCTGCTTGCGAAATCTCCCTGTGAGATCATACTTCGTACAGGCAGTGCCATCATCGTTTCAATAACCGCAAACGGTCTTAACGACATTTCGACAGGCGAAGAGCTTCTCAATGCGGCAGGTGTACCGCTTTATCACTGTCTCCTTGTTCCTCGCGGTGATGACGGCCGCGGAATACAGATCACCTCCGGGGATGCATATGTCATGGTGAGAGGCGCATATGAGATTGTCGAATAAACCGAACAAGAAAAAGCTTAACAAGCAGGATAGGCTTCGTCGCGTAGTTGCGATCATTATGGTCATTTTTCTCCTGCTGTCCGTGTTGGGAACGACTATTTTCTATCTGACCCAGCCTCTTGCGGCTTTGAGCGATGAGAAAGAACAAGAATTGCTCGATAAGCTTTTTGGCATGGAAACAACCGCCGAAGATACGTCCGAGGATGTCCCTCCAACCGATGAGGATACCCCCGAAGACGATCCGCAAACCGATGAAACGACCTCTGCCGATTCAACCGACGAGACCGAAGAACCGACCGTCAATGACACTCCCGATGAACCCGAAGTCATCCTCCCCGATGACAGACTTGTGCGTGTCGGTCTTATGTACGGCTCGAATGTTACAGTCGGCTTCGAAACAACTGCGCCTTACGGTTTTGTTATCAATAAGGTAAACCGCACCGGTGATCTTTCGTCCGAGCCGCTTTGGGAAATCGATGAGCTTACAAAGGTTTCATGTATAGTCGATTCAAACCTCTCAAAAACAGGTATGTCATATTTAAAAACCTCCGATCCCACAAAAGCAGTTGTCGGAGGATGGCATATCGAGTTCGGAAGCGATCTTTCTCTTTCCGATGTTTTGGTTTATATGACCGGACTCGAATCATATTTTGAACAGCTCGGCATATACGCAATACCGTCATATATCGACGGAGGATACCGCGTACGTGCAGGTCAGTTTTCAACCGAGGCAGCCGCAGCGCAGTGTGCCGCAAAATTTACCGAATTATTGCCTGACTTCCCTGTCACCGTCGCTTCTCCGACAAAAACCGCAGTATCACTCATTGATCCGCTGACAGATAAGATCCTTTTTGAATATGACGACAACGACACAACCGCGCTCGGACTCACTGCAAGACCATCTCCCGAGGGCGAGAGTGCGTATCTTGTGACTCCGGCGAAAAAGCTTTATGCAGGTACGTTTATGTTCCGCCGTTATATCGAAGGTAATGTTGACGGCGTTTCACTTACCGATGTTATAAAGCTCGGTGACTATGTCAAGGGCGTTATCTCCTATGAAATTTCCCCCTCATGGCCACTTGAAGCACAAAAGGCGTTTTCAATTTGCGTACGCTCATTTGTTCTTGCAGGAGTGAGACACGAGACATCATACCAAGTTGACGTCTGCAATTCACAGCACTGCCAGGTTTACGGCGGTATGACACGTGTTAATGACCGCGTTAATCAGGCTGTTGAGGAAACCGCAGGACTTGTTATGACTTATGACAACGAAATCGTCCAAGCATACTACAGCGCAGTAACGGGCGGTGTCACAGTCAGTTGTTATGACGAATGGGGATTCAAGCATATCCCGTATCTCGTTGCGGTACAAACTCCGTGGGAGATATACACAAACCATTCCGAAGGCGCATGGCAGACAGAGGTTTCACCGTCCGCGCTTTGCTCATACCTTAATTCAAAGGGTTACACTTCCCTGCGTGGCGAAATAAAATCGATAACGATCGATCAGCTTGCCGAAAATTCCACCTATGTCCGTCAGATCACGTTCACCGATACATACGGAAACAAGGCAACGGTCAAGACCTGCGAAAAGGTACGTCTTGCACTCTCAAAATACGTAAACAGCGCAAACTTTGTGGTCGGCAAAGGCGAGGTTGAAGCTGAAGAAACAACCTTCTTCACGCAGTCTCCCGAGGATCTCAGCATAAGCACGGCAAAGGATTCTCATCCCGTAAGCGAAATGGAAAACCTCACCGTACTGAGCGCATCTGGAAAAGCCGAAATCTCGCCTGATGACGCTTATACAGTCTCCTCAAGCGGTAAGATCAAATTAAGCGGCACATCGTCAACAACGGAAACTGTGACCGTTAAAGCAAGCAACCCGAACAATTTCATCTTCGTCGGCAAGGGTTGGGGACATGGCGTCGGACTCTCTCAGGTAGGCGTACGTGATCTCGCAGATCTCGGCTATAAGGCAGAAGAAATTCTCCCGAAATATTTCACCGGCATTGAAATAAAATCCCTCGACGAGCTATCTTAATAATCAAGGCGACCGTAACTGATGTCATCTGTCAGTCGGCCGCCTGTTTTTTATATATAAAATTCGTTGATAAACTTTGTTGGTAAACGGCTCTCGTAAATATGAGAATCGTTCGAAAAAGTCAGCACCTTCGGGAGGATATACGAAGAATCTCCGTCCTCACCGTCATCAAACTGTATCACGGTGACACAGCTGTGTGAAATATCAAAATGTGTCGCAAACATCGGATACGGTATGTCAAGCAAATTTGAGAGAAATGCGATACCGAAGCTCTGATGTGCGAAGAATGCAACTCTCTCTTTGTTTGCAGCGACTGCCTTATAGCAGTGATTTTCGCGGTCATGCTCATATCCGAGCTTGTAAAGAAACTCATCAGCTCCGCGTGCAATACGTGAAAGACCTTCCGGAAGTCTCGTTGAAGAAAAAGCCTCGTGTGTATACCATTTGTCACCAAGCGCACGTATCTCGGCTGAATTCATTATGCGTCTGTATTCGGGCTGATGCATATACCAATTATGTCCACCTCTTTTTGTCGGTCCCGCCGCTTCCTTCCAGAATGTCTCCTCGTTTGCAAAATCAAGCTCGGTTACAGGAAGGTGCAAAAGCTCGGCTGTCGGTGCGGCAGTATCCTTGGCACGTTGTGAGGTTGATGCAAAAATGCGGTCAACACCGTGAAGTGACAAACGGCGTGCAACTGCTTCTGCCTGACGTTTACCGAGAGGTGTCAGACTGTCGGGATCGTAGATCGGATCGCCGTGACGTATGTAGTAAAGTAACATAATAATCTCCTTGTATTATCGCCAAATAACGGCGGTATTTTTTTATTTTGAGCACAAAATGCGACAAAATTATCGCTCTCTATAGTGTAAAATGGTATTGTAAATATTTTCAAAGAGGAGTTAATGACATGGAATGTAACGTCAAAGGTGAGCTTAACGGCTCGAAATTAACAATAACGATCGAGGGTGAAATCGATCACCACACCGCTCGCGGATTGCGGCAAAAAATAGACGAGCTTCTTTATTATTACCGTCCCGCAAAAACCGCATTGGATCTTTCCTCTGTGGCGTTTATGGACTCATCGGGACTCGGTTTGATACTAGGACGCTTCACTCTCGCACGTGAGCTTGGCGGAGAGCTTATGCTGACCGATCCCAATGAAAGCGTGAGCAAGGTACTCGAGCTTGCCGGAACATCACGCCTTATTAAAATTGAAAAAACAGCAGTGAAAGGAAATTCAAAATGAAAAAGCTGACAAACGAAGTACGCTGTAAATTTTCCGCGATCAGCGAAAACGAGAGCTTTGCACGCAGCCTTGCCGTCACGTTCGCTTCACAGGCATCTCCGACAATAACACAGCTTGCAGACATAAAGTGCGCCGTCAGTGAGGCTGTGACCAACTGTATCGTACACGCATACGGTGGAAACGGTGGTACAGTGGATATGACAATGCGTCGATATGACAATGGTGAAATCGTGGTAACCGTTAAGGACAAAGGTATCGGAATTGAGGATGTTAAGGCTGCACGTGAGCCGCTTTTCACGACGGACACAACCGGAGAGCGCAGCGGTATGGGATTTTCGATCATGGAAAGTATGACCGATTCTCTGCGAGTTAAATCAACACCCGGAAAAGGTACAAGCGTCACCATGAAGATAAGAGTCGGTGTCGGTGAATAACCGTTACATAAAAAACACATGAGGTAGAAAAAATGGCAACTGCCGACTACACAAAAAACACCGAACTGTTGCTTCGCGTAAGAAACGGTGACAGTTCCGCCGAAGCCGAGCTGATCGAAGCAAACATGGGACTTATACGCAGTATCGCACTTCGTTTCAAGGACCGAGCAAGCGAAAATCACGGCTGTGACTTTGAGGATCTTATACAGCTTGGCGCGATCGGAATGATAAAAGCCATGAAGAGCTATGATCCCTCATTCGGAACGGTATTTTCAACCTATGCCGTACCGCTGATAATCGGCGAGATCAAGCGTTTTCTCCGTGATGACGGACCGGTTAAAGTGAGCCGTACAACCAAGCGACTCGGTGCCGAGCTTATGCATACACGAGAGGAATTTATGCGCCGTGAGGGACGTGAACCGTCTGTTGATGAGCTATCGGAAATGTGCAAAATCTCACGTGAGGAGCTCTGTCAGGCACTTCTCTGCATGAAACCGCCTCACTCTTTCTCCGATACGGTTACAGATGACGGCGTACAGCTCGGTGAACTGCTCCCATCGGACACGGACGAGCTTGAGGGACTATGCGACAAATTAGCACTACGCGAGGCTATACGTTCACTGCCGCCGCCACAGCGTGAGATCGTGGTGCTCCGCTATTTCCGTGACCTTTCCCAGCAAGAGACCGCACATATCCTCGGACTCACGCAGGTTAAAGTATCACGCGAGGAAAAAAAGATCTTCGCAAAATTGCGCAGTGTACTATAAATATTTATCTTACCGTACGTTAGTGTACGGTTTTTTTACGCCATTTACAGTATATCACACTTGTTTTTTGAAGTAAAGAGTTTTGTGTAAAGATTTCTGAAAATGTGTACAACTAAAATCCGCACACGTCTTGACCGAGCGTCTTTGGGATGTTACAATAGCAACGTAAAATAAATTTTGGAGGTATATCATGCGTCTTTATAACATCCCTAATTCCCTTTTATATTTTTCACGTTACAATTGGTATCTTCGCGCACTCAACACAAAGCAGGCAGAACGAAGAAAGATTTTAGCCGACATCAACTCGGGACTCATCAGCCGTGACACGCTTGACAGTGATTGGCAAAAATCGCTTGAGGTCGAAATAGGCGAGCTGAAAAAGCATATGCACGATATTGAATCAACCATCGAATCCATCCCCGAAACGCCGAACCTGCTTCCCTGTAAGCTCTTTATGCGCCTCTATTTCGTTCTCGGAATGTCTATGACTGAAACCGCAGAAAAAATGAACGTCAGTCTCTCAACGCTTCGTCGTATCAGGGATCGTGCGGCACGGCATTTCGACGATTTTCCACCGCATAATTACGGATGATTGTTTTTGTACAATTTTGCTCTAAATATTGTTTTTTTATAGCTTTTGTGCATTGACATTTATTTGAGAATATGTTAGAATTAAGCGATAGGAGCATAAGCTCCGATTTTTTGGAGGGTTCAGGCTATGAAAGAATTAAAAGAACTAAAATTCGAAGAATTATCACTTGATCAGAAGCTCGGTATGGTTATGGCAGGTATCATCCGTCCCATCAGATGTGAGGACAAATATGAAACCTTCGATCAGAATCTCGAGTTTGTGCTTAATCTTATTCGTAATCACTCACTCGGTGCTGTATGGGTCCCGCCGCAGTGTGAGCGTTCTGCCGAAGCGATTCAAAAGGTAAAGGAAGCTGCAGATTACCCGATTCTCATCTTCACGGATGCAGAGAGCGGACTTCTTGGAAGTAAATACCTTGTCGGCAGACACAATTCAATCGGTATGACCGGAAGCGAGGAGCTTGCATACACATTCGGTAAGGTTGTCGCAATTGAAGCAAGAAATGCAGGATATAATGTCGTTTGTGACCCTGTTGTTGATATGTGCAACGGTTGGGGTTCTACCGGTGCAAATGCACGTTCGCTCGGAAACAACCCGGAAATGGTTTCAAAGCTTGCAGTTGCAATAGCACGCGGTCTTCGTGACGGCGGTGTGCTCACCGTTGCAAAGCATTATCCGAGCGCACAAAAGAAAACAATTAATATCGACGGTCATATGGCACCCTCCGATTACCTTGACACCAAGGAAGATCTCTTAAATTATAGCCTTCTTCCCTATCTCGCTCTTATGAAAGAGGACCTTATAGACGGAATAATGTGCGGTCATTCAACGCTTGCAAACATCGATCCCGGTATGCCGTCCACCGTTTCCAAGAAGGTTCACGATGTCATCCGTGAGCAGGGCTTCGAAGGCTTCTTTGTCACCGACGCTCTCGATATGATGGGACTTAAGGCAAAATTCGGAGACACCAAGGCAAAGGGTATGTGTGTTGAGGCAGGAAACGAATTTATCCTCCCGTGGTTCTCCGCGAGAAAGGCTTACTTCGATCTTCAGGATTGCTATAAGGAAGGCATCATCTCCGATGCTCGACTCGATGAAGCTGTAAAGAGAGTTCTCGCGGCTCAGCACAAGGTAAATATGATCGAGCCTAAATTCACTGAAATCACCGAAAAGGACGTCAAGGACTTCAAGCGTATCAACCGTGAATCCATCTTCGCTCGTGCCGACGAAGGCTATGAAGTACCGATTTCACGCGATGGAAAGCATTTCATTGTAATGCTGGTACAGAATGAAACAGATATCGCCGACACAGGAAAGGTTTCTGTTGACACCTTCACAAACAGCTGGTACAAACCTGAAAAGATCCAGGAAAAGCTTCTCGCAAGCTTCCCGAATTCAACCGTACGCGCTCTGCGTCAGTTCCCGACACCGAACAACAACATGGACGTTCTCCAGGATTCGGTGGACTATGATGATGTAGTGTTTATCACCTTTGCGGAAGCACCTGCATATGCCGGAAGTGACCACCTCACACACCGTAACGTCGCTCTCATCACAGCACTTCAGATTCCCGGAAGACTCCAGACGCTCGTTCACTTCGGAAATCCCTATCCGCTTGAGGAGCTTCCCCACATTCCGAGAGTTATCATCGGATGTATGTCCACGGACAGCACAATGGCGGCTATTGATGTTCTCACAGGAGAGCAGGAAGCAAAGGGCGTTCTTACATACGATATCAAGCTTAAGTAATAAATAAAAACAAATGGCAGCCGATTGTTATCTTTCGACTGCCTTTTTTCTATTGTAGCTCTTTCTTTTTGTCTTTAAGCTGAATGAATATTCCGAGTATCATAATGACAAGTCCCACGATGGAATATACGGTGATATGTTCATCGGGAAGGAATATAGCACTCCAGACCGTTGACAAAAACGGCGTTATGTACGCAAGGTTTGAAACTTTCGCCGTGTTACCGGATTCAAGCGCGATCTGCCAAAGAGTGCTCGCAGTACCGGTAACAAAGATACCTGCCCAAGCGAAACCGATAATTTCAAGCGGCTTCGGCTCAAACGGTGCTCCCGAGGTTATATTGATAATGAGCGTAAAAACAAACGAGACAAAGCAGAATATCATCATAGCGATACGCTTATCATATTTGAACTTCTGATTGAGCGCAGTAAAAGCACCGTAAGAAACAGCACCGAGCGCACAGAAAGCAGCACCGATGAGAGCAGTTTTTTCAAAATGGAGCAGCTCTCCGGCAAGCGAAATAACCACGCCAAAGAAAGACACAGCGACTGCGATTATTTTACGCAACGTCATTTTTTCGCCAAGCAGGATACAAGCGAAAACCACACTCATGATCGGCCAGAGATAGTTTACGATAAATGCCTGCGAAGCGTTCCCCATCAACGAAGTTCCTGTGTAATAAAAAACATAATATAAAAACATTCCCGGAAGTCCGATAAGTGATAAAATAAGATAATCCTTCGCCTTATAGCTTTTAAGCGTTTTAATGTTTCCGGTGAAAATATTAACTGTCAGAAGCGCGATAAACGCAAAAAACATGGTCGCACAAAGCACCTGAAAGCTTGAATATGAACCGAGCAGAATCTTCGATATCGTCGCTAATGTTGACCACAGGAAAATGCATATGGCTGCCAATAAATATTGCTTTTTCATTTTCTTTTCTTTCCTTCTTTTCTATCAGGTGTTTCTGTCAACAACCTTCATGGTTTTGAGGTTACCGATCTTCTTCGATCTTGCGTCAAGCTCGGCAAGAACATCCGTAAGCTCAAGTCCGCGCTCATGCATCATAACAACAAGGTGATACAGAAGATCGCTGATCTCGTTCTTCAATTCTTCATTGTCACCGTTCTTTGCGGCAATAATGGTTTCGGCACATTCCTCGCCGACCTTTTTTAAGATTTTGTCAAGTCCCTTTTCAAAAAGATAGCATGTGTAAGAGCCCTCTTCGGGATTTGCCTTGCGGTCTGCAACAACCGCGTAAAGCTCGTTAAGTACGTTATCGTTCATGTTATTTCTCCTCATTATTCATTAATTCTCGATAAAAACAGGTACGGTTACCTGTATGGCAAGCGGCACCCGTCTGTATAACCTTGCAAAGCAGCGTATCCTCGTCACAGTCATATGAAAGTGACATCACACGCTGAACGTGTCCCGAGGTTGCACCCTTGTTCCAAAGCTCACCGCGTGAACGGCTCCAGAACCAGGTGAGTCCCGTTTCAAGCGTACGTCCAAGCGACTCACGGTTCATATAAGCAAGCATGAGAACCTCGCCGTTTTCGTAGTCCTGAACTATCGCCGGGATAAGCTCGGACTTTTTAAAAAATACATCCAAATCTACATTCTTATCTATCATGTCAACCTCACCGGAATATTTCTCGACTTAAGATGCTCCTTGACCTCGCGAACCGAAAGCTCACGGAAATGGAACAGGCTCGCCGCAAGTGCCGCATCAGCACCGGCTTTTTCAAAAACGTCCGAAAAATGCGTAACATTACCACCGCCGCCCGATGCGATAACGGGAATGTTTACCCTCTCGGCAACAGCCTTTGTAAGCTCGATATCGAAGCCGTTTTTCGTGCCGTCTGTGTCCATGGATGTCAGGAGTATCTCACCCGCACCGAGTTTTTCGGCTTCAATTGCCCATTCGATGGCGTCAATACCCATATCCTTGCGTCCGCCGTTGATGTATACGGTGAAGTGACCGTCCTCACAGCGTTTTGCGTCAATTGCAAGCACAACACACTGACTGCCGAATTTATCAGCCGCGTCTGCGATTATCTGCTTGTTAAGCACTGCAGACGAGTTGACAGCAACCTTATCCGCACCGGCAAGCAGCATTTCACGAAAATCCTCAACCGTGCGTATACCACCGCCGACCGTAAAAGGCATGAAAACCTCGCGTGCCGTACGTTCAACAACATCCACAATGGTCTTGCGTTTGTCACTTGACGCAGTGATATCAAGAAATACAAGCTCGTCCGCGCCTTGTGAATTATAGAATTTTGCGCTTTCAACGGGATCGCCCGCATCGCGCAGTCCAACAAAGTTCACGCCCTTTACGACGCGTCCGTCCTTAACGTCAAGGCACGGAATAATTCTTTTTGAAAGCATGGTCTACCTCAATTTTTTGAAACTTCAATTGCTTCACGAAGCGAAAGTGAGCCCGAATATATCGACTTGCCGCAAATTGCACCGTAAAGCTTCATTGCCGCAAGATCGCGTATGTTGCCGATATCGCGTATACCGCCGCTTGCGATGATGTTTATGTCCACCGCCTCGGAAAGTGCGGCAAGCTGCTCAAGATTAGGTCCTGCAAGCGTGCCGTCCTTGCTTATATCGGTGAAAATGATGTACTTGACACCGTTTTTCGCCATCTCACGTGCAAGGTCAATATAGTTGACGTTTGAGTTTTCAAGCCAGCCTGCGGTCTTTACCATACCGTCAAGCGCATCGATCCCAACCGCGATCCTATCGCCGTATTTCTTAACTGCATCCTTGACAAGCTGCGGATTTTTGAGTGCCGCCGAGCCGATTATAACTCGCTCGATTCCCTTGCCGATGTAATAATCAACAGTGTCCATATCGCGTATACCGCCGCCGACCTCAATCGGGACGCTGACCTTTTTCGCAACCTCGGTATATATATCGGAATTGATCCGACTTCCCTCTTTTGCGCCGTCAAGATCGACCATATGTATAAACTCTGCACCGTCACGCTCAAACGAAAGTGCGGTTTCGATCGGATCTGCGGCGACCTGCTCAGCAGTACCGTATTCGCCCTTTGTGAGGCGTACACATTTGCCGCCGAGAATATCTATTGCGGGTAAAATAATCATTGTATCAGACTCCAGAAGTTTCTTAAAATATTAAGTCCCACCGTTTCACTCTTTTCGGGGTGGAACTGGCAGCCGTAAACATTGCCGCGTGCAACTATAGCCGTAACTTCACTGCCGTAATCGGTAACAGCCACAAGATCTGCGCGGTCTTTTACAATCGCCTTATACGAATGTACAAAGTAAACCTGATCACCTGTTTTGAGCGTTGACGTGATCGGCGAGGGATTCACGACGGAAAGCTCGTTCCAGCCCATGTGGGGAACTTTAAGCCCCGTTTCTTCGATTTTAACAACCTCACCGCCGATAAGTCCGAGTCCCTCACATTCGCGAAACTCATAGCTTTTATCAAACAACAGTTGCATACCGAGACAAATACCGATAAGCGGTTTAGTTTTTACATATTCCCTGATAAATTTATCAAGTCCGGTTTCGGAAAGTCGTGCCATCGCATCGGGAAACGCTCCGACACCAGGGAGAATCAAACCGTCAGCCTGTGAGAGTTCGTTTACGTCATCGCTGACGAACGAATCCGCACCGATAAAATCAAGTGCGTTCTTGACCGAGTGGAGATTTCCCATTCCATAATCTATAATTCCTATTTTTTTCATGTAAAGCTCCGATATTATAAAGTTCCCTTTGCGGAAAGTATCTCGCCGTCACGTGGTGCAATAGCGTCAGCAAGTGCGTGTGCAAAAGCTTTGAACATTGCTTCAACGCAGTGGTGATCGTTATCGCCGTAAAGGAGTGCAATGTGAAGTGTCGCACCCATGTTAAAGGCAACTGCACGGAAAAATTCTGCTGTCATCTGCGTGTCGTAATCACCGATCATCGGGGATGTCGGAAGATAGTCGCAGACAAGATACGGACGTCCCGAAATATCAATTACACAACGTGCAAGCGCCTCGTCCATCGGGATAAAGGACGTACCGTAACGCATGATCTTACCGCGTTCCTTGACGATTTCACCGTAAAGCTTACCAAGCACGATACCAACATCCTCAATAGTGTGATGGCAGTCAACGTGCAGATCGCCCTTCATATTAAGCTCGATAACCGAACGGCTGTGAATGGCAAGCGAATTGAGCATATGATCGAAAAATCCGACTCCGCTTGTGCCTTTAAGACCGTAACCGTCTGCCGCTCCGAAGTCAACAGACATGGATATCTGCGTTTCGAGCGTATTTCTTACAAGAGATGCCTTTGCCGAGTTCACAAAATCGCCTCCTTGAATTTTTTAATGAATGTATCGATCTCCTCGCGAGTACCGCCGCAGATACGAAGATATCCGTTTGACATACAGCGTATCGCAACACCCTGTGAGAGAAGCTTTTGATGTATCGCACGCGCCGTATCAGCACAGCACATCTTAAGATAAACAAAGTTCGCCGCACTCGGACAAAGCTTCACGATCTTATCGGAAGCAATACCCTCAAGTTCACCTCGCAAATAAGCAAGATTTTCTTTGATCTGTGCAGTTTTTTCCTTGATTTCGTCATAGTGAGAAAGTATTATCTCACCGAAAACCTGCGATACGGTGTTCACATTATATGGGCTTTTTATCTTGCGTATCGCACTCGCAACAGCCTTATTTGATATCGAAAAACCGAGACGAAGTGCCGCTGCACCGTATGCCTTTGACATGGTTTTAAGCACGATCAGATTGTCATATTTCTCGGTCAGATCAATGACACTTTCATTGGTTGGTGCAAACTCCATGTAAGCTTCGTCAACGATAACGATTGACTTCGAGTCACGTATAAACGCTTCAAGATGTGAGCGAGGACATACCCATCCCGTCGGGTTACATGGGTTCGAGAAAATGACGATCTTCGCGTTAACTTCATTTGTCTTT
>JAFTTS010000133.1 GCA_017466685.1 Clostridia bacterium | reverse complement strand
GCCCTCTGCACTCTCCGTATTTACAATAGTCGCGCTATCTTCAGCAGAGGATGTCTTAAGTGTCATATCAGTCACACGAATATCGAAAGATTTACCTACAGTTGCGTACTTAACACGGAATGTAACAGTGAACAGATCTGCGGGGAAAGAAGTTCCACCAACGGTCAAAGTACGATTCTGAACAGCATCGAAATAAACGATTCGAAGCTTGCCTGAATCCTCGGAATAGTGATATTCAAGCTTTCCGCCACTCAAACGATCAGATGTTGCTACCTGCTCTACAACAAGTCCTTCGGGAACGGTAACGATTACATCGATCAGCTTATAAGCGTTTGTATTATTCCATCCGTCGATTCCGATAACGCCCTTGAAGGTCGTACCCGGTACGTGATCAACGGCATTCGGCAAGTCAAGGGCGGCCGAGAAGTTGCTTGTCACAGGAGGTGTTACAGGGGGATTGGGATTCGGATTTTCGGGCACAACTGCATCAAAGGTGACGTCGCTGTAATCAAACAACGCGGGTTGTTCGCTCAAAAGTCTGTCATAGGCAACAAGCGCATAGCAGGATTGATCGGTAGCCATGCCGTTGCTCCCTGCACCGACAATGTGCTCAAAGGTGTCAGATTCCTCGAGATAATGTGTCAAGAGTGCATCTACAACGGAATTGTCATTCTTAATAAAGCGAGCATCGGTATCGGGATTGATGCCCCAAGTCGTGCAGGCAACGATCACCCATGCACAGCTTTCGGAGCATTCGGAGCCGCCAGACGCAAAGGTGCCGTTTTCGAGCTGCATCTCAGAAAGACAGGTAAATGCCTCTGCGCAAGCCTCTGCAACGGCTTCTTGATCACGATAAGGATACAAAGCCTGCAACGCCATACCCGTTACATCGGGGTCGGAGGCGTACGTTTTGTTTGCCTGCAACGCCCAACCGCCGTCATCGTGCTGTGCTGCTAAGATAGCGTCAATGCACTGCTGACGGATGGTAGTATCGGAAGTCGTGTAATTGTTGGAATCAAGCGCGATCAACGCCCAGATCGTGCCGTTTATACCTTGCTTTTTGATCCAATCAAAACCGTTAGCGCTATATGCCTCAACCAAGTTCCAATCGCCAACCGCCGTCGCATCCTTGCCGATTGCGGAAAGGGCAACGATGAGACGGGAGTTTTCGGTGGACTTGTTCTTGTGAAGCGCGCCGTTCATATTGACCGACACAGCAGTTTCGTTGACAGTTGCAACGATGCGGTTATAGTAATCGGTAAAGTATGCGTTATCTTTTGCGAAATAACCGCCACGGGCAAGACAAAGCACCGTCCACTCGCCTGCGTCTGTACCAAAAGTGGGAGCAGTAACGGTTGCGGCAAGCTGTGCCAGAGTTGCGTCAAGCACCTCGGACACGTCCTGTGCTACGCGTTTTGCTTCTATGTGAATATGAATTGTAATATCTTCGGGCATTCCGTCTTCATAGTTTGAAGCGTAAATGGCGGCACCCCATTGATTCTTGTTCAGTCTCACAGTATAGGTTCCAACTGTGTAAGTTTCAGAAGATCCCTCAGCTTCGCCAAAAGCATAATAGTTGCCATTAATAGTTGCGCCTTTCACAATATAATCAGCATTGTTTGGAGCAGATACGGCAATATTGTTTACTTTATATTCAGCAGGAGGGTTTTTACCGTGAAATTCACATTCCCATTTCTCGATTGTTGTATTGACAGAAGTAACAGGCTCATCTCCGGAATAGAAAAGCTCGGTGTAGCAATCATCACAGCAGTACGCACTCGCATTGAAATTCATTCCTTCGTCGATGGTGACTTTAATATCTGTTTTTTCCTCAGGTGTATCCGGCTGCTCGGGGATAACTGCGTCGCCTGTTACCGTTACAGTGGCACTGGCAGGAGAGGAAACGATTGCATCCGGTGACATGTCACTACCCAAGCCACCCTTGCACCACACGTAGTAAGTGCCGGGGTTGTAGAACGTAATGCTTGCAACACCGTCATCATCGGTGGTAACAGAATCGATCGCATTTCCAATCGAGCTTCCATAATATACGGTGTAGCCGGCTTCTGCAGTCGTTGTATCTCCCGTACCCAAGCCGCCGCCAACGCGAATCAATTTAACGGAAAACTCCGGTCCCGTTTGAGCGGTATAAAAGAGGTCGATCTCATCGTTTGCATCGGTCAAGTCATGGAAGCCGTAAGCCGAGTCCCCAAAGAAGGACCAATCGCTAAAATGCGCAACCTCAATAAAGTCGCCGTCAGACAGAACGATGCGGTCTGCGGTAAAGCCCCAACCGTTTTCATCTGCGGGATATGCGCCGTTGTAGTTGTAACGGAGGTTTTCGTCCTCAAATCCGAACAGACCGCCGGCAAAATAAATGCTGCCTGCACCGCCCGAAATTTCGACGTCGTTCCAATCTCCGCCGCAAATCACTTCATGAACGTAAATGTAAAGATGAAGCAAGGTGATTTCATATTCGCCGTCGCCATCTTCATCATACTTATAGCCGCCAAGGTTATAATCATCAAGATTGATATCGGTCAGATCATTCAGTTCGACGCCAACGTAAGCCAAGGGCGAACCGTTTTTGTCATTGATAAACTGTTCATCATGGCTTGCGGAGATGTAGACCATGCCTTCAAGGGGCTCATCCGAGGGTGCCGGTTCGGTTACGGTGACCTCAGCATAAACCGGTGCCGAAACGATC
>JAFTTS010000132.1 GCA_017466685.1 Clostridia bacterium | reverse complement strand
CCACAGTTGTATAATTTCCTTTTCATACTCCTCTATGTGTCGATATTCTCTTGCCATAACAAAACCTCCTATAGTAGTACTTTAATTCTACCATAGGAGGCTGTTTTTTTCAATTGTCCGTTTTTAACGGACTTGTTCACAATTTGTATATGCTTCTTATTTTAAAAGGAACTTCATAAATATAGCGAATAAAAGCATCTTGTATTTTAACTTCATCCAAATTTGAATCATCACAAAGACTTCCTGTAGAAAATGGCAATATCAGTAAGTAATTGTATATATGTTCAACGAAACCAAATTCTTTTTCGAAAGATTCATTAGTTTTTTGAATTTTAATTTTTTCGCTTTTAATTAATTTATCATAATAAATCATTATATCACCAAACTATTTACCAATATGCTATTTATCCTTAAAAAACTTCTCTTTATAGCAATACGGGCAACCGCTTCCTTTATTTCTATTAGCTATCCTTGCTTGCCACTCGTGACCTTTACTACACTTCCACCACACCTTTTTACCACTATTCGGTGTTATATCCATAGGAGTTAATCCGTTGTTTTTTTCAAAATTCCATTCACTTGCTAAAATCGGATTCACTGTTTGTAAATCATTATACCCTTTTGCAACTTTTCTACCTGCACAATAAGGACACCCACATCCTCTATTCCTATCAGCAATTATGGCTTGCCATTCGTGACCTTCACTACACTTCCACCATACTTTTTTAGAACTATTAGGCATTACATCTGTTGGCGTCAGTCCGTTGTTTTTTTCATAGTTCCATTCTTTCGCCAAAATAGGATTCACTGTTTGTAAATCGTTGTTGCCTTTTAAAACTTTTTGACCGGCACAATATGGACATCCATGTCCACTGTTTCTGTCAGCTATCCTTGCCTGCCATTCGTGTCCGTTACTACACTTCCACCATAGCTTTTTATCGCTATTCGGTGTTATGTCCATTGGTGTTAGTCCGTTGTTCTTTTCATAGTTCCATTCTTTTACCAAAATCGGATTGATTGTCTGTAAATCGTTTTTGCCTTTAATGACAAGTCTACCTGAGCAATGTGGGCAACCATTTCCTTTATTTCGACTTCCTATCGTAGCTTGCCATTCATGTCCGCTACTACACTTCCACCAAACTTTTTTAGAACTATAAGGCATTACGTCTGTTGGCGTTAGTCCGTTGTTTTTTTCAAAATTCCATTCTTTCGCCAAGATCGGATTTAGTGTTTGTAAATCATTATACCCTTTTAAAACTTTCTGACCTGCACAATAAGGACATCCACATCCACTGTTTCTGTCAGCAATCGTGGATTGCCATTCGTGTCCTTTGCTGCACCTCCACCATACCTTTTTAGAACTATTAGGCATGAAATGTTCTGGTTTTAAATTTCCATTCTTTTTATAATTCCACTCTTTTGCTATTTCAGGATTTAAAAATAAAATTGAGCTTTCTTTTTCGCTATGTTCTCGCAAATTTTCTATATCAACAATATCTCTTTCTAAATCAACATCAACATCCATTCCAATTATTTTGCTTAAAACATCTTCAAGTATTTGCGGCAAATCTTTTTGATTCTTTTGAACAATATAGTCTATGGATGTGTCATTTAGAGAAAACAAACCTTCTCTTATTCTGTATAATTTAATTCCATCTTTTTTACACTTTGAATTTTTTTCCAGATCTTTTTTTGTTTTGCTTTTGTGCCAAAAATATCCATCATATTCAATACCAATTTTTTTGGAGGGGATATAAATATCTAATTCATAACCTTGTTCCTTATAGGAATGCACTACATCTAAACCGCATTTTTGAAGATAGTATACAATAGCATATTCTGGAAAAGATGTGCTTCGTTCAGAATTGCAAATCGGGCATCCTCTTCCGTTATTTCTACTCTTTATTACAGCTTGCCATTCGTGTCCTTTTCTACACTTCCACCATGCTTTCTTGTTGCTATTGGCGGTGACATCTGCAGGTGTTAGCGCATTGTTTTTTTCAAAATTCCATTCTTTCGCCAAAATAGGATTTACTGTTTGTAAATCATTATACCCACTTAAAATTTTTTGGTTCGAGCAATATGGACATCCGCGTCCGCTATTTCTGCTGTTTATCGTAGTCTGCCATTCATGACCTTTACCGCACTTCCACCATACTTTTTTATTACTGTTAGCCATTACATCTTTAGGCGTTAGTCCAATGTTCCTTTCAAAATTCCATTCTTTTGCTAAAACAGGATTTACTGTTTGTAAATCATTATACCCACTTAAAATTTTTCGACTTGAGCAATATGGGCATCCAGTGCCATTATTTCTACTGTTTATCTTCGCTTGCCATTCGTGTCCTTTGCTACATATCCACCATACTTTTTTGTCATTACTAATTGTCAATGTTTTAGGGTTGAAGTTTAATTCATTATTCTTCTCCCAATTCCACTCCGACATAAGTTGAGCATCATCGCTCACATATCTTTTTTCTTTCTTTTCCGCCACAAAGCTCAACTCCTTTTTCGCTACTCACATATTAATATAATTATACCATATATTCCGACTTTTTTCAATATTTGCACCGCTTTTTATGCAAAATATCAAAAAACGGTGCGTTTTAATTGAAGAAAAGTTTCCGTGTGAAATAAGAAAACACCCTTGAAGGCTAATATTGTCTCGAAAAAACACATATAAAATCACAATGGAACTTTTCTTTTTGAGAAAATCCCATAATACAGCGTTTTTAGACATAGAAAAAGAACCGTAACTTTGTATCAAAATTACGGTTCTTCTTTGGTGCGAGAAACGGGACTTGAACCCGTACGGTGTAAACCACACGCCCCTCAAACGTGCGCGTCTGCCAGTTCCGCCACTCTCGCGTATCGTTCGGTCTTCCCGACGACTATTATATTATACACTATTACAATTCATTTGTCAAGGGGTTTTTGAAATTTTTTCTAAAATATTTTTAAGTGTATTTTTCATTGACACAAAGCTCACGATAGTGTATAATTATTCTATAAGAATTAAAAAACGGAGACGTAATATGAAATCACCAAAATCGATCTTTACCTGCACGGAATGCGGACATACCACGACAAAATGGTACGGTAAATGTCCCTCGTGCGGTGAATGGAATACAATGGAGGAAGGCGATGCACCTATCGAAGCGGCTGTGTCGTCGACTGCGGCTAAAATAAAGCGTATAACGCCCGAATATGAATCCGATGCAATTGCGTTTGATGACCTGGAGCTTCCGTCATTTATCCGTTCCACAACCGGAATGGGTGAGCTTGACCGTGTGCTCGGCGGCGGTCTTGTACACGGCTCGGTCGTACTTCTTGCAGGTGAACCGGGTATCGGTAAGTCAACGCTCCTTTTGCAGATATCATCGTCACTTTGCCGCGGTGAGGGCGGTGAGCGCAAGGTGCTTTACATATCGGGAGAGGAATCGCAGGGACAGTTAAAGCTTCGCGCAAAGCGTCTCGGCGTCGGCGGAAAAGGGTTATATGTTTTAACAGAGACGAATGTACGCCGAATTATGACGCAGTGTGACAAGGTGAAGCCCGATGTCATTATCGTGGACTCGGTTCAGACAATGTACGACGAACACGTTGCATCAGCTCCCGGAAGCATTACACAGGTTCGCGAGTCTGCGCTTGCATTTATATCCAAGGCGAAAAATGAGGGCATTTCGGTCATCATGGTCGGTCACGTCAATAAAGAGGGCGGTATCGCAGGTCCGAAGGTGCTTGAGCATATGGTGGACGCGGTACTCTATTTCGAGGGTGAAAAGTTACGCTCGTACCGCATAATCCGTGCGATCAAGAACCGTTTCGGCTCGACGAACGAGATCGGTATGTTTGAGATGAGTGATGAGGGACTTGTCGAGGTTGCGAATCCGTCGGAAACGCTTCTTGCAGGCCGTCCCGTAGGTGTGTCGGGTAACTGTGCGGTCTGCGTTATGGAGGGTACACGTCCGATTATCGCCGAGGTTCAGGCGCTTGTTACGCAGACGTCATATCCGTCGCCGAGACGCACATCGAACGGTATTGATTACAACCGTATGTGTCTGATTTTAGCTGTTCTCGAAAAGCGGCTCGGTTACAGATTTTCAATCAATGACGCATATCTCAACGTCATAGGCGGACTTCACATTGACGAGCCTGCGGCGGATCTTGCGGTTGCGATGGCGCTGATATCTTCCATTAAAGACGAGGCTGTTGCGGATGATCTTATTGCGATCGGTGAGATTGGACTTGCCGGAGAATGTCGCGCGGTACAGAATTTCGAGCAACGTGTTTCGGAAGCGGTAAGGCTTGGTTTCCGCAAGATAATCGTTCCTGCGCGTAATCTCGAGCTTCGTGAAAAAGCAGGGAAGAAGATGAAATTCGACGGTGTGGAGATCGTGCCGGTGAAGAGTATATTTGACCGCATTAATTGGACGGGCGGAGAGAAATAAAAAATACAGAGACGGGCAGTCATGATATAAGCTCGTCTCTGATTTTTATTATCCAAATTCCTCCGCCGGGTAACCGAAGAAAACGATACGCTCCGAATCAGACGAAAACGGTACGTCTCCAATCGAATCGGCACATCCCATGAAGCGTGTAAGCACAGTTTCGCTTGAAGCTTCATTATTGCGCAGTATCATATGAACATAGCCGAGGTTATCGGTAACAGGCGAGGCAAATTCGAGGCGAAGTGTATATTTTCTGTTTGGTGATGTATGTGTCTTGGCGGTTTCGGGCGGTGTTGCTTCGGATATCGCGCCTGTGTCAAGGCTGAAACGTTTATATTTATCCCCGTGTCGGAAGATGATGCTGTTTTTGTCAAACGACGGTGAATCCGCGAAAAATCCCAGCTCCGCAAGGCGACACATTCTGCCGTCAACGGTTATGAGATTGAGAAACGAGCGCTTCATCATCTGCCCTCGATTATATAGAAAAACGGGCTTGTCGGAGAGTTGACCATCTTGAAGCATCCGACGGTATATTGCTTTCTGTCAAGCTTTGAGAGACGTTCGCCGACTAGTTGGCCCTCGATATCACCCTCTGCGTGTCCCGGGTATACTGCGATAAGGATGATTGCGTCCTTGTCCATAAGCTCGATTGCGGCTTCGATTGCGGCGAGGGTGGTGTCACGCATGGTTGTGATCTTCTTGTCGCTTCCGGGCAGGTAACCGAGATTGAACATTCCCGCCTTGACGGGCTTATCGACAAATTCCTTAACGCGGTGATGTGACGCACAGATGAGAGTATAGTTTTCGGCACATCCTGCGGCGGTGAGGTTCTTTTTGGTTGATTCGAGCGCGGACGGCTGGATATCGAAGGCATATACGTGTCCCGATTCGCCGACTGTTTTTGATAAAAATTCGGTGTCGTGACCGTTTCCCATCGTATAATCCACCGCTATATCTCCCTCGCGAAGATGCTGGAGGATGAAATATTTATGCATATCAAGCAGGTCTACCATTGCCATTTTTTATTTGCTCCTTAAAACAAGTTTTTTCAATTATACCACAATTAAATAAAAAAATCAATGGGTGAACACGATTTAAACGTACTCACCCATATCTTTATTTAGAATTTGATTACCTGTCCGAGCTCTGCTGACTTAAATGCCGCTTCCATAACCTTCATATCAAGCATCATTTGCTCGTGTGTTACAAGCTGAGGCTCGATACCGTCAATTGCCTTAACGAAGTTACGGTAATAATCGTGTACATCCGATACGGGACGCTCACACTCATATTCATCAACGGTTATGCTGTCACGCGGTGCCATTGTCTTGGTAAGACCTGCCGCGGTTTCAACGGGCATAACGTCGGATTCGTGCCATGCCTTACATTTGACAACCTTGCAGTTTTCACGCCAATCGGTGATGAGTGCGGTACCTTTCATACCCTGCATATAGAAACGGGGCAGGGGAATGAAATTATATGTACCAAGCTCGATGTATGCACGGCAGCCGTTCTCAAACATAAGCTCGAGCTTGAAGCCGTCGTCAACCTCGTCATTTGTGATGTGATCAAGACGGCAGAAAACCGTGTCGATCTTTGAGGGGACGATCTGCAGGATCTGGTCAATTAAGTGAATACCCCAGTCGTAGATCATACCGCCGCCGTACTGCTTCATACCTCTCCAGTCAGAGGGGATTCCGCGCGAACCGTGTACACGGGATTCGATGTTGAAGATCTCGCCGATCTCGCCTGTTTCGTAGAGCTTTTTCATTGCGAGTGTGTCAACGTCCCAGCGGCGGTTCTGATGTACGGAGAAGATCTTACCAGCCTTGTTAGCGGCGTCGATCATATCCTGAAGATCCTCAGACGAAAGTGTTACCGGCTTCTCGCAGAGGACGTTTTTGCCTGCCTCGAGTGCACGGATGACAACCGGCTTGTGCTGATCGTTCGGGATTGCAACGGTGACCATATCAACCGCAGTATCGGCAAGAACCTCCTCAAAGGAAGCATATGCGTGAATACCGCGAGACTCGGCAAGCTCTGCCTTTTTGGGATCGATATCATATATACCGAGAAGCTTTACGACATCACTTTTGAGTGCGTGCTGTACGTGCCAGCCGCCCATTCCACCGTAACCGATTACTACTAAATTTTTCATTGCTTTAAACCTCTTTGCTTATATGTTTTATGCCCAGGACATTGTTCCGGGCTTTGGTTCCTTTATAATGACCTGATTAAGAGCCTCAACTGCTTTTGAAAGTCCTTCGTCGGTTGTCATGAGACTGTCCTCGTGTTCAATCGACATTACTTTATCGTAACCGACAAGGCGAAGCGCCGATGCGATGTCTTTCCAGTATGCGATATCGTTTCCGTAACCGACAGCACGGAATACCCACGAGCGGTTGATCTCGTCGCCGTAATGCTTTGTATCAAGCACGCCGTTTCGGTTTCTGTTGATCGTGTCAACCTTGGTATCCTTCGCATGGAAGTGGTAAATAGCACCTGCAAGCTCACGTATTGCGGCAACGGGATCAATACCCTGCCAAATAAGGTGTGATGGGTCGAAATTCGCACCGATCGTGTCACCGACTGCCGCACGGAGCTTTAAGAGCGTTTCAGGGTTATAGACACAGAAGCCGGGATGCATCTCGAGCGCTATTTTTGTAACGCCGTGAGCATTTGCGAATTTAACCTCCTCTTTCCAGTAAGGGATGAGCACTTCGTTCCACTGATATTCAAGTATAGCGAGAAAATCATCGGGCCAAGGGCAGGTTACCCAGTTCGGATACTTTGCGCCGTCATGGTCACCGGGACAGCCGGAGAATGTGACAATAGTGTCAAGTCCCATTTTTTCTGCAAGAAGAACCGCATCACGGAAATCTGCCTCGAAGCCTGCCGAGATCTCTTTATTCGGGTGAACGGGATTCCCGTGACAAGCGAGTGCACAAGGCTCGATTCCGTGTCTTTTGAAGGTTTCTATAAATTCGTTGTATTTGGCTTCGTCGCTGAGCAGCACAGCCGGATCGCAGTGTGCCTTTCCGGGATAACCGCCGCAGCCTATTTCAGCCGCCTCGATGCCGAGAGAAGCAAAAATCGAAAGTGTCTCATCAAGCGTTTTCTGACCGTAACAGTTTGTTAAAACACCTAACTTCATAACTGCACCTTTCGTTAGAAATTATAAATTGTTCCTGTTCTTGCGGATTCGTAAATACCCTCGAGGATCTTGGTTACGCAGAGTGCCTGCTCGGGAAGAACGCAGGGGTCTTTATCATTACGGATTGCATCGATCCACTGACGTGCTTCAATATCAGCAGAGGTAAGGCTGTTGTCGCCATCGTTAAAGGCAACGCCACCACGCTCAAGGTCAACCTTGGTGACGCACTGTCTTGCGTTGATGACGGAATTGATACGCAGACCGTCGTTCATATCTGCGCCTGCCTTGGTACCGCAGACAGAGGTTACTGCCTCACGTACGTCGAGCGTATTGAGTGCCCATGCGGATTCAAGCACGATTGTTGCGCCGTTTTCCATTACGATGAAGCCGAATGCGGAATCTTCAACGGTAAATTCCTCGGGCTTCCAGTCGCCCCAAGCGTTGCCGGTACGAGTGTCGTTGTTGAGCTTGTGATATGCTGTACCTACACAGTATTTGGGCTTGTAATTGTTCATCATCCAAAGGGTTAAGTCGAGTGCGTGTGTGCCTATATCGATAAGAGGACCGCCACCCTGCTCATATTCGTTAAGGAATACGCCCCATGTGGGAACTGCGCGGCGACGAAGTGCGGTTGCCTTGGCGTAGTAAATATCGCCGAAAGTGCCTTTTTCTGCCTCTTCATGCATAAACTGTGAATCCGGACGGTAACGTCCCTGATAGCCGATTGTCAGCTTCTTTCCGGTACGCTTTGCCGCGTCGAGCATCTTCTCGGCTTCCGCGGTGTTGATCGCCATAGGCTTTTCGCACATTACGTGCTTGCCCGATTCGAGCGCGTCAACGGTTATAAAGCTGTGGCTTCTGTTCGGTGTGCAGATGTGTACAACGTCGATAGTTTTATCGGCAAGGAGCTCCTTATAATCGGTGTAAACCTTTGCGTCGGGAGTTCCGAACTTTTTTGCGGACTGTTCCGCTCTTTCTACTATGATATCGCAGAATGCGACCATTTGGACATCGGCGATTTTCGCAAGGGCAGGCATATGCTTTTTAGTTGCGATGCCGCCGCAGCCGATCATGCCGACACGGATTGTCTTATTAGTTGTTGTAGTCATGATAAACTACCTCCGAAATGAAAATTTAAACCGTACGACGCGCATCGCACATAAACCTTGACGTGCGTATGCCGTACGATTTAATGATACTATTTTTTCGTAGAAAAGTCAACCCTGTTTCGCAAAAACATCATTTTTCTTGAAAAAATGCGTTATCTTTTCATAGTACCATCGAAATCTATTGGTATTGTACCCATATCTACTTAATATAATACGTGTAATAAACCATAATTGTGCGTTCCTGACCGTCATGAGTGAGATCGGGAGCGCTCAGCATTGCGCCGTCTTTACTCATAAGCTCCCATGCACGAAGCTCTGTAACCTTACAGCGAAAAACGATATCCGAGCTTGAGAGCACGATAAATTCGTCATCCTTTATTGACATTGAGCCTGCGTGACCGATAACGGTGTCAACGCTTGTTTCGGGATCACGCTCCGAGCAGTATTTTATTGCACGTCCCGATAGGTGCTTTGCCATTTCAACGCGGAATGCGACCGAGTTTTCGTTTTTTGGCTTAAAAAGCTTTTTGAAGAATTTTATCATTGCAACTATCCTTCCTGACTGTTTTTATTATATGATAATGATACCTCTTTTTTGATGAAATGTCAATCGTTTTATAAAAAATACAGTACACCGACAACTGCGGCATACTGTATGGTATTAATCTTCAAGGCTCGCCCTTTGGGAGAGCTGTCAGCGTAAGCTGACTGAGAGGGAGAATTTGGAAAGCCCTCTCCGTCACACCTGCGGTGTGCCACCTCTCCCGGAGTGAGAGTCTTAATAAGTACCAACTCTAATATTATCGGAATTTCTGAATGCAATATCTTTTATTTATCTTTTAAAAAGTCTTGCGGCGTTGTTGTAGAAAAGGTCCTCAACGGCATCCTCGTTTTGATTTGTGAGTATGCACGCCTCGCGTGTTGCCATTAAGTTTTCCGTTCCGACGAGATACGTATGGAAATCGGTTTTTGAGTTAAAGTTTTTGATATCATTAGCGGTTATCCAATAGAATGTGCCGCCGATGGATATCGCTTTTCCGGCAGACATTGATACGTTCCAGTCAGAGCCCCACATACAGCGTGATACTCCAACTTTGTTAAGAATCGCAACCATTCCGGTGGATTCGCAGATTCCAGAAAAGTCAAACCATACATTCTCGCAACCGGTAAGCTCACCGACATATTCGATCGCAGTCCAAGCAGCAAAGCTTCGTGCCGCATGAGCGAGAATGAGAGTTGCGTTAGGGTAACGCTTTGACATTTCCTTTATGTATGAACGGTTATCATCGTCAGCGAGTGCTTTTGGGCGAACCATGTGAAGCGTGATAGCAAGAGCGTGCTTGTTTGCAACCTCCCAAGCAGCTTCGGGGAGATATTCTTCAATGCCGGCGTTAAAGGTGTCAGTGCGGTCTGCGAGCAGATGATAGCATTTTAATCCACGGATTCCCGGATGCTGGATGATCTGAGCTTCAATATCCTCCTCTGTGTCGTCGGGACGAACGTGAATCTCACCGACATTCTGCGGATACATATTAAGCTCATTTACCAAAAAATCAGTCAATTTCTGACGCTCATTTTTATCGCGAAGTTCCGTATACGGTGTTGCAATACCGTTGCAGACGATTTCGCGATTTCCCATAAGAGGTGCAGAATCGTTATAATAATCGGAAAATTTAAGGATATCCTTCGTGTAAAACGGTCTGTCAGAGATGTGCATATGTGCATCAAAAATTTTCCCCGGAAGAAATGCGTCAAGCTTTTTTGCGGCTTCCATGTCGTGTACACTGTAAAAATTGTCGGTCATTTCCTTTAAAACAATTTTCTTATCCATGTTTATAAAATCCTTTTCTGTATAATTGCGGTGTGGTTTTGTGGTGTCCTCTGAATGCCTTGTAGAATGACGTTTCCGAAACATATCCGACCGCTTCGCTTATTTCGCTGACGGGCAGGTCGGTTGTTCGAAGTAACCATGCGGCTCTGTCCATCCTTGAATGAAGCAGCTTTTGACGGAAGTTCATGCCGTAATGAGTGATAAGTATACGGTTGAGCTGCCGCCTTGATATATGCAGCCTGTCCGCAAGGATCTGTTCGGTGCCGTATTTGCCGGAAAATTCCTCGAAAAACGAATCGATTGCGGCAAATCTTTGCTCGGGACCGAGAACATCCTGGGTATCCTCTTTGCTTGTTGTGTCAGATAAAAGTCGCAGAAGCCCTGACATGATGAGCGAGCATTTCGCCTGTACAGCTTCCTGCCAGAAAATAGGCTTTTCGCGCAGCTCATCCATAAGGCTGTTGCAGACATTCATCGTAAAATCGGTCATGTGAAGCTTTCTGCAGGGAGTGACCTGCCTGAAAAAGTTCTTTGATGCGGTGCTGTCGTGCATCATAAACGGAACTATCATATTTACAAGGTCGTCTGACGTTGCGATGGAGCAGTGGAATTTAGTCGGTGCGATAAGAAGGGCATCGCCGACTTCAAGCGCATATGTGTGATCCTCAACGTCGATGGAAATACTTCCGTTAAGTACGATGAAAAGCTCGTACTCAACATTACAGTGACGCTTTGCAGAGTAGTTAAGAATTTTTTTCGGTAGCTGTTCGTCAATACGCATTGCGCATTCGTACTTGCCGAAGTTGAGATTCAGATGTGCCAAATGTAGACCTCCGTTTCGTAGGTGGATTTTGTTTTTTTCTACTTTAATCTGCTTTTTTCTTTATCTTTATAAATGAGTTTCTGTATTGATTCGGAGTCATTGCGGCGTAGGCTTTGAAAGCCTTGAAAAATGAGGATTTTGAGGTGTAACCGACCTCTTGATATATATCCTCGATTGACATTTTTGTGTTTCGCAGCAGCCAACTTGCACGTGCAAGGCGGTGATTTGTCATTTTCTCGCTGAAATTGAGACCGTACTGAGATATAAGTATACGGTTCAGATGACGTGTTGATACGTGGATCATATCGGCGAGATTTCTTGCCGAAAGGTTGTAGTTTTGCGGATCGAGGAAAAAGCTTTCGATGACCTCGAGCTTGTCCCGACGTTTGTCTGCTGCTGACTTGCTGTTATCCGATTTTGCTTTTAAAATCCTGCTTATGATCTCGGCAACAAAAAGCTGATATTTGATCTCGAGTATTTCCGATGAATAATTGTCCATATCGTCACGCTCGAGGTATAGACTGCTGCAAAGTGACATTACGAAATCATTTGCCTTCAAATCGACACAAGGATAGACGATTTCATGTAATTCATCGGAGACATCTGATTTGGTGATGTTAAGGTTAAGACATGGGATTATGCTATCTTCAGAAACATTCAGCGAATGATGCTGTGCGCCGGGAGCGACTGCCAATATGTCTCCCACTGAAAGCTCGTGTAATTTTGAATTGACATCGATGCAGATACAGCCGCGCAGACAAATGAAAATTTCATATGATGATTCATGGGAATGCGGCTCGGTGGTATAAGAATTAAAAACATCCGGAACAACTGCCACGCCGATGCTGGAGAAAAATTCATACTTATCAAATGTAAAGCGTTTATTTGGCATGATTTATTCCTCCTCCCCTTTTGATTTTTTAAACTTCAAAATAGCATCGCGGTACTGCTTTGGAGTCATACCGGTAGATTCTTTGAAAATCTTGAAAAATGCAGATTTTGAGGTATAGCCGATCTTTTCGTAGATTTCATCTATTGAGGTCTTGGTATTCCTGAGCATCCACTGTGCAAGAATGAGACGGCGGGCACGGATGAGTCCTCCGAAGTTATCGCCGAGGTGCTGAATTAACAGTCGGTTGAGATGACGCACGGAAATATGCATCGAGTCTGCAAGCTCCTGTGCGCTTCGATTGTAATTTGCCGGATTTGAGAAAAAATTGTCGATTATATCAAGGTATGATTTTATTTTCGTGTTTTGATACCGTGTGGTCGCTTCTGCTTTTTGGATGGTCAATGTCACGATTTCCGCGAAAACCAGCTTGTCTATAAGTTCATCGCGTTCTTTATAATATTCGGTGTTCGGCCCGTTCATACGCGTGTAATCCCAAAGAGAGACGAGCAACGGTGAGGCGGATATTTTAACGCAGGGAGACACCATTGCGATAAACTCGTCCATTTTTTCATTTTCAACAAGCCTGAACGGAAGACAGCCAACAACAGCGTCCTCGGAAACAGCACGCATACGGTGAGGCGTACTTGGAGGTATGATAAGCATCTCGTTTATATGAAGTCGGTATGAAATCGTATTGGTCTCTATTGTACATTCACCGAACTTTACGTAAAACACTTCAAAATTATCGCTGTGAGAATGAAGCTCCGGGCAGAGCATACGAGTCATATCCATATGATATATTGCGTTGGAACGTGTCAGAATTTTCTCATAACCGCAAAAGTTATAGATTTTTTCACGCATACTTGTCATCACCTTCCGGTCAAGTTTTGGCTTTTATACGGTACTACCTATAGAGTATCTTGAAGTCGGGCTGAATCAGGTGATTGCGTTATGTCAGTCATTATTAATAGGATATCACAAAAAATGCCTTTTCGCAATGACCTAAGTGGACGCTTTTAGCGAAAAATATGTCCCAAACGGATATAAACGCAAATGCAAGCCCAAATGTAAAATTGTCAAATTCGACAAAATGAAATGGCGATTTTGTGCTTGTCGCCAAAAAAATATAAATTTTGATATCCTACTTGAAATTTCAAAAAAATGTGGTATATTTATTATAACATATTGTTTTTTAAAGTCAATTGTTTTTTTAAAAATTCAATAATAAGTCTTTTAATGAGCAATATGTCAAATTTTTGAAAGGAGAAAGCCGCGCACATTTTTGCACGGTCGTACACCTTTATGCTGCCACTTGATAAATTGACCGAGGAGGCACGTATCGGATTTACCGATCGGGGGATTGACACGGATACATTTGATATTGTACTCGAGCTCGACCTTGATCACGAGGGTAACTTCGGAGAGACGTTCCTCGCATTTGACTCAGATGCAAAAAAACTATGGGCAATGTCAGTCACGTCAGACAACGACACGGTAGAAAAACGCAAGAAGGCACGAAAAGCAGCCGAAGATGCCAAGGCAAAGTCAGACAAGAAAACAAAGCTCGTAAGCTCTGCATTCACACCGGATCTTTACAAAAACGCGATACTTCGCACTTTTGATATGAAACGGGTATCGGATGCATATGTTGACAACTTTGTTTCGTCTAACCGACTTCTTGCCAAGGACCATCCTCATGAGATCGATATAACGCCGGGTGACGTCAAGCTCGATTACGATGAGGAAAAGAAGCTGCAGAAGAAACGTGACGAGGATGCGACGACGATCATTATCGCTTACTCGACCAACGCGAAAAAACGTAAGCTCTTTGCCTTTGTTG
>JAFTTS010000131.1 GCA_017466685.1 Clostridia bacterium | reverse complement strand
TATGAAGTGAGCATATCCGAAGCCTCCGATAAAGTTTTGTCTAGCAACTTTATTTTATCAGATTTCTTTCAGATATGCTCTCTTTTTTCTTAATTTTCGAACCTATCTGTTGGGCTTACCCCAACTTTTATTATACAACCTCTTTAATAAAAATACAGCCTCACATAGCGAAAAAAATGCCGTGTGAGGTTGTTTTATGCTATTTTTTTATAATAGAAACAATTTTCTTCATGCAGTCCTCGCTGACACCGCAATCCGCTAAAAAGCGAGGAATCTTTACAGACATCGGCTCACCCGGTGCATAAGGATCGAGGAGACTATGGAATCGCTGATAGTACGGTGCATTACGGCTTCGGTAACCGGCGTCCCCATTTGAAACAAGCGCATAACAGTAAACCGAAAGCGAGGTCAGCTCGTAATCTGAATTGATAACCTCATCCGATTCACCGGCAAGCGCACGCAGATAAAGCGCAATCGCACCGGTACGGTCAGCACCGCCGACACAGTGTATAAATATCGGGTAATTTGACTCATCTGCGAGAAAATCCATTATCTTGCAAATACCCCTTCGATGTTCTTCCTCAAAACTCTCGGAGTAAGCGCGATACGGCAGCTGTACGTAGTTAACATCGCTTCCGGCAGGTGATTCTGTAAATTTACCGAGACATTCGCCACGCAGATCGAGATCTGTTTTTATTTTAAGCTCATCAAGAAATGTCGCTTTTCCCTCGTCGGTAATCTTGTATCTGCAGTTCATCTCGCTGCCTCTGAAAACAAGTCCCTGTTTAATATTAACGCCGCCGATATCGCGTACATTCTTAACGTCGTCGATGTGGATGAAGCGTGCAATATGCGGCACGGTTTCAAAAGCGAACGGCTCACATCCGTTGACTCGCCAATAATATGTAACTCCATTTTTGAGGTTGGTTACATCGTATTTGGGCTCATCGGTCACAGCTTTTGTACACTCGGCAAAATCCGCATTTTCAGAAAGCTCAAACGTATACGGCGCAACTGTATCCGACTCCCACTCGAACGTAAAGACATTTGGATGCGAACGTTCAATATCAAGTTTAGCCGTGTCAAGCCAGGCATTAGCCGTCTCGGTTCCCTCGTTTTTTACAAGCCAACAGTAGTGAGCCTGAAAATCTGTGAATGTATCAAGAACAGCGCCGTTTTTCGGGGATTTTAAGTTTATCATGATGAAATTTCTCCTATAGCTTTATAAGACAAAGTTTTATTTTTTTCTGCCGAAAAGTGCATTTTTGATTAAAAGATAATCGTTTGTCAGAATCGTATCAATTCCCATATTGAGATATTCCTTTGCCTCGGAAGGATCATCAGCCCAGAATACGTTACAGCGAATACCGTGCTCATGAGCCTTGTCAACAGTCGCCTGATTAAAATACGGCTTAAAGAGCTGTACCTTTTTTGCCCCCAGCGCAATGGCACGGTCAACTATTGACATCGGCTCTTTGTTTCCGTCCCATCCCACGCAGATATTCATGTCAGGCGCATATTCCATGACACGCTTGATAATTTCATCATTCGTGGTCATAAAGTAAATGTGCTTTTCACAGTCGTATTTTCTGATAAGTCCGACTATTTCCGGAATCATATGATCATCAAAATTCTCGTCTCAGCTTTTAACGTGAATATTCATAATGACACGTCCGGCAAACTTTTTCAGTATTTCCTCGAAAGTCGTTATCCCGAGTCCGCTGAATTTTTCACCGTGCTTCACACCGAAATCAAGCGCTAAAAGCTCCTCATATGTATGCTCGTAAATTTTGCCGCTGCCGTCGCTGACACGCTCAAGTGTGCTGTCATGGCATGACACAAGAACACGGTCCTTGGTTGACCACAGATCAAATTCGATCTCTTCGGCACCAAGTGAAACTGCCGCACCGAAAGCCGGCATGGAGTTCTCGGGCGCTACGGTATTAAAGCCTCTGTGTGCACAAAGTCTGGGATAAGGCATAACATCGTCAAACGGCACCACAGATGCACCGCCGTTGCGGTATAACCACGGTCTGCGTCCCTCCTCGATGTACGCATAGTGCGATTTCATAACGCCCATATGTCCCGCAGGTTTATAATACTTGTCCGTGGGATCAATATCACATATACCAAGACCAACGCTGTTTTCCATGTTAACAAGAATCTCACCGTGCGGAGAAACCACCATACTGCATCCGCACAGCTTGGAATCAGAACCAAGTGAAACCGAAGCTCGAAGCAGATATGCGTTGGTGTTATAGCAAAGGAATTTGTTTATGATGGAAAGCGCCTCATGTTTATCGGTACGCTGGAGCGAGCATCCGATGATGATATCAACATTTTCACGTGCGATTTTTGCAAAATTCTCATAGAAATAAAAATCATAACACGTCAAGAATGCAAAACGAAGTCCTTCAAGCTCAATGATATACGGCGATGCGTTCTCGTAGCTGTAAGCAACATCAAGCTCATGACCGCCTTGTGCGTCCGTCTTGACCTCACTGGGAGCAGGATGTGCCTTGAAGTATTTGCCGACGATATTGCCGTCACGATCAAGCGCATATGTTGTGTTGCGGATACCGTCGGGCGTTTCGAAGCCTGCGTTTACAAAAAGCAACGAATGACAGCGTTTTGCCGTTTCGGAAGCTTTTTTGAGAAGAATGGCGTTGTTCTCTTTTACAGCGTTATAAAATCCGTCCTTTCCTTTAACGTCAGCCGGTGCATCACTATATTCGGGAAGAACGATAACATCCATGCTGTCGTCACACTGTTCCATCAGTGCAAGCAGCTCGTCAAAGCACGCCTGGGTGTCGTTTTCGTTAAATGAGTATCTCGGTTGTATTACACATACTTTCATGATGATATTTTTCCTTTGTGTATCTTAATTTATATTTTAATTTGAAGCCTCGCCACACACTCACAATGCCCGGTACGCGGAAACATATCAACGGGCGTAACCTCATCACACTTGTAACGCTCACCAAGCAACGCAATATCACGCGCCAACGTGTCAGGGTTGCACGAAATGTACACTATCCGTTTCGGTGCAAGCTCGCATAAACGCTCAAGCAACTCCGGCGAACAGCCTTTACGCGGCGGATCAAGTATGACCACATCAAGACCGCCCTCGGCAATTCGTGTCAAATGTGCGTCAAAATCATCGGGATCAGCCGCGTCCGCACAAACGAACTCTGCATTGGTGTAACCGTTGATTTCCGCATTACGCTTCGCATTCTCAACCGCCTCGGGTACAATTTCGATTCCGTAAAGCTTCACATCGGGAGTCGTGACCGATATGCCAACCGTACCGATTCCGCAGAAAAGGTCGAGTACACGCTCTCCGGGCTTTATCTCGGCAAGCTCTGCCGCTTTGTTATAGAGCATTTCCGCACCTTTGCGGTTGACCTGCCAGAACGACTGCGGAGATATTTCAAATGTGCGTCCACAAAGCACATCCGTCAGCTTTTCTTTGCCGTATAATAGCCGCCATTCGCGACCAAGCACGACGTTTGTGTTCTTTGAATTGATGTTCTCCCAAACACTTGCGACATCGGGAAATCTATCGCAAATCGCACGTGTGAGAGCTGTTATCTTTTCGTTTTTCTCGGTGACAACAAAGCATACCATAACCTCACCGGTCGATTCTGAACGGCGCAGATAAAGATGTCGCATCACGCCCTTGCCCGTCAGCTCATCGTAAGCCGAAAGCTTGTTTTCATCCATCCAGACACGCACAAAATCGGCAATCTCACCGAATATCGACGGCTGAAGTCTGCATGAACCGTCCTCGGATACGCAAGGAATGATCTCATGTGATTTCTCAGCATAAAAGCCTATTGCAGTTCGTTTGACTGTGCTGTTCCCTTTACCGAATTTTACACCGCCGATCGGATACTGCGCCTTGTTGCGATAACCGTCAAGCTCGCCAGTGTGCATAACTTCACCGACAGTGAGCGAAAGTCCGGCCTTTTTCATAGCCGCCATGACACGGCTCTGCTTTAATTCAAGCTCATGTTCATATGTAATATAGCGATAAACACATCCGCCGCAACGTTTTGCCGCGATACACCCCGGCTCTGTACGGTAAGGCGATGCTTTTTTTATTTTTTCGATC
>JAFTTS010000130.1 GCA_017466685.1 Clostridia bacterium | reverse complement strand
TTCTTGTTATCGTTTGTATCTTCAATAAAGCACTTCCGTGCCTCACTTACTTCGTACTCACTTCTCATCTCTTGTTGTTCAATTTTCAAAGACCATTGCTCTCTGCCGCCCTTTTCGCAGCGACTCGATTATTATATCACATCTTTCGAGTCTTGTCAATACCTTTTTTAAAATTTCTTCAAAAAAGTTTTCTGACATTCCACAAACCTGTGGAAAGCTGTTTCCGTGACAGCTTTAATATTATATCATACCGCTTTCTGTTTGTCAATGGTTTTTTTAATTTTTCTTCATGTTTGGTACAAATGTGCATAAACATTCAAACCAAGTGAATACTGTTGTAAGAGGTGTCAGTATGCTTACTATTCTTATCCGTATTATACTAATTTATGTTCTCTTAATCGGCACAATGCGGCTAATGGGTAAACGTCAGATCGGTGAGTTGCAGTTATCCGAGCTTGTAACGACCTTTCTGCTTTCCGAGCTCGCCGCTGCCCCGATCACCGATGACCAGATACCGCTCGCGTTTGCAATCGTTCCCATCTCCGTTTTATTATCGCTCGAGGTCATCATCTCATTCGCCGTTACCAAAATACCGATACTCAAACCGTTGTTCGACGGAAAGCCGAGTGTACTCATCCAGCGCGGTGAGCTTGATATAAAGGAAATCGGACGTGTGCGTATAAGTGTCGAGGAGCTTCTTTCACAGCTTCGCATTGCCGGTGTTGCCGATATTTCCGAGGTCGATTACGCAATACTTGAACAAAACGGTCAACTTTCGGTTATCCCGAAGCGCAAGGATTCTCCGCCGACTGCCGCAGATTCGAAAATCAAGGTTACAGAATCCGGCATCGCTCATGCGGTTGTCGTCGATTCCCACATAAGTAATCATGCACTTAAGCAGCTCGGTCACGACCGCAAATGGCTGGATTCACGCTTAAAGCACCATCATGTAACGCTCGATCGTGTGTTTTTGTTTACCGTCAACGACGTCGGAAAGGAGAATCTCATCAAAAAATAATGCGTTCCTTTATAATCGCTTCAATACTTCTTTCATTAATAATAATATTAACAATCTTCAACACCTGCTATCTCACTTCAAAGATCGATGAAATGCTGACACTGTGCGACCAATTAAAAAACGGCAGCTCCGCTGAAACCGAGAAACTTCTCGATTCATGGCAGAATTGCCGCAATATTGTATCACTGTCAACTCATAGAAACGACGTGGAGCGCGTTGAAAACTCTCTGTTTGCAATTATCGCATTCGAAACGGATACAGGCGACTTCAAGTCACAGCTTGAGATTCTCACAAGTGCGCTTGAACATATCCGCGACAGTCAAAGCTTCACGCTCGAAAATATCTTTTAACGGAAAACAATCACCTTATCCGCAAGATAGACCTCGCGGCGCATGATCGTATAAAATTCCGTGAACGGATCGTCAAAGGTTATACCGAGCTTCTGTTCTGCTCCCTTTATGAGATATTCGGGATTGAGATAATCGGCACTGTCCGCAGACAAAAATGCGTTAATGACAATGCTCTCTCCATCAAATTTGCAGTCACGAAGATCGATATACGGTAAAATATCAACCTCTTTTTCGCCCGACTTGGAACGTTTAACAAGCGTCAGAGGATTCGTATAAAGCTCACGCAGAGCATCCGCTGTTTCAGAGGAGAATTTCGGCGAGGTCATACGTATCTCATACTCCGCCCATGCAATGTCGCTGAACTTGCGCTCACTTTGATAAACATCCACGATCTTCATTTCATCCGTCAGCGTTTCGTTTATGCGACGCTTGACCTCATCAAGTTCCATCGGTTCAACGAGACGGATATCGAAAAATTCACATTCACTTTGTGTACCGATCGAAAGCGGCAGTGAGAACGTCAGCTTAAGTCTCGGATTGAAGCCCTGCGAATACCATGCCGGGATGCCTGCACGGGTGAGGTTACGTGTCATCGTTCTGACAAGATCGAGATGCGAGATGAACTGCAGACTTCCGACCTTATAAAATTTTGCTCTTATCGGCATCGGCTGCACCATGTACGCTCACCTCCCAGCTTATTTGCACCGCATCCGGTACACTTTTCCGCACAATTGCGATTTGTCACCGATTCATATGCGTTGTGACGTTCGCGAAGCAAAAACCTCTTGTCAACTCCGCAGTCGATGATATCCCACGGCAGTACCTCATCCTCACCGATCTCACGGCTGGCATAATACGCAGGATCAATACCGCAGTCCGCAAAGACCTGCACCCAATTATTATAATTGAAGAATTCTTCCCAAGCGTCAAACTTAAATCCGCGCTTGTGTGCTTCAAGTATCGCAGGCGCAAGACGTCTGTCACCGCGTGCGAGTACCGCTTCGATTAATGAAACCTCGGCATCGTGATAGTTATATTTGATCTTCGGATCGTTTATCTTCGAGCGAAGTAACTTCTGCTTGCGGTCAAGCTCCTCAAGTGTGTTTTGGGCTTCCCACTGGAACGCTGTAAACGGCTTCGGAATAAAGCAGGCAACGCTTATTGTTACAGTCGGTGCCTTTCTGCCCTTCACTCCGCGGTAAAGATCGTAGTATGCATCAACAACGTGCTTTGCAAGCTGTGCGATACCCTCGATATCCTCGTCCGTTTCCGTCGGCAGACCGAGCATGAAATAGAGCTTCACCTGTGTCTTTCCCGCCTCAAACGCAACACGGCAGGCACGAAGCAGATCTTCTTCGGTTACATTCTTATTAATAGCATCACGCAGACGCTGTGTTCCTGCCTCGGGCGCAAATGTAAGTCCCGAAGCGCGGACGGTCGATATCTTGTCCATAAGCTCCTTGGTGAACATATCAAGGCGCATCGACGGAAGCGAAATGTTGACCTTTGCCGCGTCTGTCCATTTAAGCAAAGTGTCGCAGAGTCCGTCGATTTCCGAATAATCACTGATCGACAGCGAGGATAATGATATCTCGTCATAACCCGTACTCTCACGAAGTGCACGTGCCTGTCTGTCAAGCACCTCAACCGATTTCTCACGTATCGGACGATACACCATTCCCGCCTGACAGAAGCGACAACCGCGTATACATCCTCTGTAAACCTCGAGCATGATTCGATCGTGCACCGTTTCAATATACGGCATAACAAAACGGTCGGGGAAATACGCTTTGTCCATATCAGCGATTATACGCTTGGTGATCTTCGTCGGAATGTCATCATACTTCGGCGTATACGCTTTGATCGTGCCGTCCTCGTTATAGCTCACGTCATAAAGCGAGGGAACATAAAAACCGTCAAGCTTCGCCGCTGCGTGTAAGAATTTTTCGCGTGTATATTCGCCCGATTCCTTCATGTCGGCATAGAGATGCATGATCTCTGGAAGTGCTTCCTCTCCCTCTCCGATTGAAAAAATATCGAAGAAATCTGCAATCGGCTCGGCATTATACGAGCAAGGTCCGCCGCCTATGATTATCGGCATTGTGTCATCGCGCTCACATGAGAGAAGCGGTATTCCTGCAAGATCGAGCGTATTTAATACATTTGTATAACAAAGCTCATATTGAAGTGTAAATCCGACAAAATCAAAATCACGCAGTGCATCTCCGCTTTCGTGTGCATAGAGCGGAATATTATATTTGCGAAGCTGCTCCTCCATGTCAACCCACGGAGTGTACGCTCTCTCGCACCACAAATCGGGATGAGAGTTTATCGCACCGTAAAGTATACGTATACCGAGGTTTGACATACCGATCTCATATGTGTCGGGAAAGCAGAACGCAAAACGTGCACGTACATCCTTTTTATCTTTAATTATCTGACCGTATTCGCCGCCGGTGTAACGTCCCGGTTTGAGCACGCGCTTGAGTACACGCTCGGCTGCGGCCTTAGGAGTGAGGTTTTCCATAATAATACCTGTCCTTACATATTAAAATAATGGGACACCGCACCTGACGGCATCCCACATTATTAAACCAAAAATCTTGAAATAATCATAACGGGAATTATCCAGAACAGCTGATACAGCATAAGGTAAAGCGACGAGAGAGTCGAAGCTCCGCCGAACGCATTTATAAACACCATAACAACAACGCCGATCAGCATTGCAAGAACCTTCACGATCATGTTGGTCCTTATAACGCTGCTGACTCGCTCGCAAAGAGCAACCGTGCGAAGCAGAGCCTTAACCGAACGCTTCGAAACGATACCGCTGTCTGAGCGTTCAAACGTGTGCGGAATATCCTCAACATTCTTCGAGCGGATGACCTTAACGGGATACTTCGATGTCTTTATCTTCTTTGCAAGCAGCAGATCGTCGATATTGGGATCAAACGACTTGATACCAACGCAAAGACCTGTTTTATAAAGCTGTGCAAGAATCGATTCAAACTCAGCGTCGATCGTATACTGAACGTAGACCTTAGCCGCAAGCTGTCCCTCATAGGCAACGTAGAGTATACCAACCGCGTTCTGTTCCATTCTGGCATTTTCGCTGTCGTAAGGAGTATCGAAATCCTTCTTCTCCATATACGATGCCTTGCCGAGATAGACGATAACACCATCGATCGTCACGGTAAGTCCGTCGTCGTCAACCTCGATAAGCTCAACATCATCTGAATGACCGAGATCGTGAGTTGCCTGACTGAACACATCGGCAAGAGGACCGCCGACCTTTAAAAACGCACTTGCGAGACTGTAAATGATCTCATCAATACGGTTCTGGCCATAAACCTTTATGCTTGTAACCTTAACACCGCCTGACGGGAAAACTTCCTTATCCTCAAACGAAATAACTGCTGAACCGGAATACTCACCAAGTGAGCACTCACCAATGATCGCGCTGTCATTATCGTAAGAATCCTTGGACGCCTTATAGAAGGGATAGCTGTAAATAACGAACGCCATCGTAAAAGCTTCGTAAACGCTGCCCGTTCTGATAAACGAAAGAATCAGGAATATCGCCGCAATTATAAGAACCGCGGGAAGCAGTATACCGATTATGGGCTTCGGAATTTTATCCTTGTCAACACGTGAGAAGAAGCCGTCAACGAAATCAGTCTTTCCAACCCGAACGATCTGTGCATCAGGGGAAACATACTCGGCAAATACTCCGCGTTCAAGGGACTCGGTTGAATCCGAAACTTCGGTTACAACAAACTTTTTCTTTCTCGATGAAACAACATTAAAGCTGAAAACATCGCGCTTGAGATTCATAAATTCATAAAGCAGCGTAAGAACAACCGCGAGCGCAGCCGGAAGATTATAAATTCCGAAGCCCTCTGTGGGAGCCGTGATACCTGCAACAAAGGAATATATCACAGATGCCGCCAGAATAAACGCCGTAATACTTTCGGGAATCGGTTTAAGCGATATAATTCCACGAACACCGTCAATGATCGGTTTAGCCGCCAGAACGCCGCATAAAACAACGAGCTGGAGGTCAACCATCGCATAAACCATCGGATACGATGTCGGACGCATAAATCCCGGGAGCGACATACCGAGCATCGAGAAGTTCTCAATAAGGAACAGGACAACCATTAAACCAAACGCTGCCGCCATTCTTATGATGAGTGTGTAATATTTCGACTTATAGCCTGTAAGTATCTCCGTGTTCTGTTCACGGGTCGTATATTCGAGCTTTCCTGCAACCGCCTGCATCTGTGCGGTTTCTTCGTGCCTCTGGATGATATCATCCTCGATCTCGAGTGCCTTTTCCTCGCCGACTGCTTCCTTAAGCTCCTCGTCCATTCCGAATGCAACCATGATGTTAAGATCGGTCTGGTCGATCTCTTCGGAATCGGGATCACCGTAAATCGCAGGTTCATCGCTCACAGCATCTTCAGGCATTTCCGCCTCGGCGTTAACCGGAGTGAATATCTCGGTTTCCGACATTGAGAACGCTTCGTCAACAATGCTGTCTATATCATCCTCATCAGACGCCATGCTCTTGACCTTGGAGATATCGAAAACAGCCGTCGTCTGAGTGTCGATCGCCATATCATCATCGATACCGTCAGCCACTGTTTCATCCTCGGCCTCAGGCTCATAAATGACAACATCACCGGACTCGTTATTCTCTATAACCGCTTCGGGCGAAACACCGTCAATAGCCGCAATGTCATCAATATCATCGACATCCTCGGCGAACTCGGCGATCTCCCCGGTCGGTTCTTCGGGAATCTCTTCGATTATTTCTTCGTCAAGCACCTCTGCAGCTTCTACAGCATCTTCTATAGCAGTTTCTTCGGTGATTTCTGCAGGGACTTCCTCGCTTACTTCATCTGCAGCTTCTTCGATAAGTGCTTCCTCAGTCTCAACTGCAATTTCAACGGGTTCAGCTTCAAGAGTAAACGCCTCATCGATTTCGTCAACCGGCTCGTTCCGAAGCTCCTCCTCGGGCATAACCTCGTCAACCTCTGCGATAACGGGTTCAACCTGCGGCTCGGCAAGCAGACTGTCGGAGCTGTCTTCAAGTATAGCGGTATTCTCGTCCGCCACCTCGGGAATTATAGCTTCATCCAAGCCTTCGGAAACCGTCTCTGCTTCAGCCTTTGCCGCCGCTTCACGCTCCTCCTTGGGTTTGGTGATATACTTGTCAATAAGTGCATCAATATCAAGATCGGAATCATCCGTCGCGGTAAAGGCATGAGCACTGTGAAGCTTGTCCTCCGCCGATTTGTACACCGAATCGTCTATTTTCAGTTCACCCTTCGGCTTACTGATGCTTGAGGGATTGACATTTTTAGGCTCGGACTTATTTTCGATGCTCTTGTTTAAAAGCGCAAGCAGCTCATCGGCGGTCATATCGCCCTGCTTTTTGCTCGAAGCATTTTCATCACTGCGCATTTTGTCGTTCCTTTCTCAATTTTTCAATTTCCGCGCATTTGGCGTGCCGCTTCGCAAAGAAGAACCGCCGCAGCGCAGGATACGTTAAACGAATTAACATTACCGTACATCGGTATCGATATAATAAAATCGCATTTTTCGCGAACAAGACGTGAAATTCCGTCGCCCTCGCTTCCAACGACTATAGCCGTTGCACTGTCAAACTTCGTGTCGTAATACGGAGTACCGTCCGCTTCTGCGCCGTACACCCAAACGCCCTTTTCTTTAAGCTCATCAATAGCCGCCGCTAAATTCGGAACCTTGGCTATTGCAAGATGCTCAAGTGCACCGGCTGACGACTTATCAACAACAGCTGTAAGTCCCGATGCGCGACGCTTCGGAATTATAAGTCCGTGAGCTCCCGCACCCTCGGCACAACGTATTATCGCACCGAGATTATGTGGATCGGCAATCTCGTCCGCAATAACGATAAACGGCTTTTCACCGCGTTCCCTTGCGATATCGAGAATCTCATCAACAGTAACATATTCCTTAGCCGCCGCCATTGCGACAACCCCCTGGTGATTTGCACCGTCGGCAAGAGCATCGATCTTCGCCTTGTCAACCTCGATAACGGGTATTCTCTTTGCAATCGCTTCGGCAACGATCATCGTGATCGAGCCCTCACGGTCACCGCGTCTCACAAAAAGCTTGTCAACGCTTCGTCCCGATTTCAGAAGCTCGTGCACCGCGTTTCTGCCGCAAACAACATTCGCAGCCATCTCTTCATCATCAGACTGCGGCTTCGGTGTATACGGTCTTTCCTTATATGCTCCGCGTTTTGCGTTGTCGGAGCCGTATTTTTTAGTTTTGTTGTTCTTGTTATTTTTATACATGATAACCTTTATTTGACAAAAATGTAAAAACTGTATCAAAAATATACATCTATATAATCATTATATCATACTTTTGCCGTTTTGTACATACCTTTCGGAGATTTTTTGAAAAAAACGACAAAAATTTTTACATAAATAAAAAGCGAAGATACCGCATTTAAACGATATCTCCGATTTTTACGATTAACACGTGTAATTACTGCTGCTTCATTTCAGCATAGCATTCGCTGCAATATACCGGTCTGTCGTTGCTGGGCTGGAAAGGAACCTTAGCTTCCTTACCGCATCTTGCACAGGTTGTGGTGAAAAGCTCTCTCTGGGGCTTTCCGGCGTTCTTTCTTGCATCGCGGCAAGCCTTGCATCTCTGGGGCTTATTCTGAAAACCCTTTTCAGCATAGAACTCCTGCTCGCCTGCAGTAAAAATGAATTCCTCGCCGCAATCCTTACAGATCAATTTTTCGTCCTGATACATTTTGAAAATACCTCGCTTGTGTAGAAAAAATAAATTTTGCCCTCGACGGATTCCAACCGACACCTTTGCAGTAAAATTACAATCAACGCTCTTGTTAAGCTATACGGGCATATCTCTTACCAAAAATGTAAATATTAACACTTTGATAAATAATCAACTATTAATATTATACCACTTTTTTGGATAATGTCAATAGTTTTTCAGAATTATTTTTTGTCGATTAATGCACCTTGTTTATTGTGTACATAAAAGATGGTCATATTTGGGCATTCCGACCACCTTTTTCGACCTTCGCAAGCTTATGAAGATGTATTTTGCACGACTTTCGGATGTAATTTTCGTCAACTTTGCACAACTTCGTGTCGATTTTTTAATCGATAAGGTAATTGATATCTCCCGTAAGCAGCGATACAACTCCGCGATATATAACCTCGGGACGTTCGTTGAAATTATACATCATCTGATCGAATCTCTGCTTGTCGTTAACAAGGATATTCACCTCAAGCAATCTCTCTTTATTCTCGATGACCTCACAGTGAAGATCGTATTTTCCGTCCTCACGCTCGGCACCGTCACACTTCACCTCAAATCCGCGTTGCTTGAAGGAAATCAAACGCATCGCGCTCTTAAGGCTCTTCTCTTTTATCATATTGAGAAGATTACTCTGAAGCTGATCAACAACGATAACGCCGTTTTCGGTTATAGTGTAAAGCTCGTCCTTTTTCTCGGGACGTCCGTTTTTACCGATTGCCGCCTCATTTGTGATCTCATCGCCAACACGGATAAGCTCAATCGTTCCCGAATCGAGAAGCTCCGCAAAGCACTCGGCAAAATCAAAATAATTAACAAATTCATCCTGCACGACAATATCACTGATGGTATTGAAATCAAGCGGATATTTGAGATTCTTTAGAAGATATAGAATAAATATTTTTATATCATTTTTTTCTTTAAGCGGTGCCTGCATACTGTATCTCCTTAATAGTAATTCACCTATGCGGACAAAAATGGGCAAACGCCAAGCTGCATCTGCCCATCCCTGATCGTCTTATCAAGACTTATTCGCCATCGGTTTCTTCGTAGTCTCTCCAGTTCTTCATGGTGAGTCTGTTGAAGTTTCTGTAACCCATGTAGTAATCCTTAACCTTGGAAAGCACCTTGCTGTTGAAAACGTATGCATCCTGGTTATAGATAATGGGCATTATTGCCATGTCATCCATGAGAAGCTTTTCAGCATCGTGGAGAATGGACGAACGAGCTTCTCTGTCCTTTTCTGCAAGTGCGGAATCGATCAGAGCGCTGTAATCATCGTTAGCATAGCCGGGGATATAGGGTACGGGATCATAGTTGTCGTTCTGAATGTCGATACCCATACCGGAATACTTCGGAGCAAATACTGCCAGTGCGCCGAAAGCATCGGTGGAGAGCGACTGATAGTCAACTGCGATCACGTCGTAATCACCTGCAACGTAAGCTTCCATATAGTCAGCTGCATCGAGCTTCTTGATCGAAACATCGAATCCGAGCGCCTTCCATGCATCCTTACAATATTCGGCAATTGCAATGTCAGCTGCGTTACTGCGGCAAGTGATCGTGAAACTTCCGCTCTTACCTGCGAGCAGAGACTTTGCACCTGCGGCATCAGCACTTACAGCGATAAGATCACCGCCGTTTTCTCTGAAGCTGTCGCCAACCTTCTTGTCGTAAACAGCATCGGGAATAAGACCTGTCGCTGCCTCGGCATAGGTTACGATATCAGCAATTGCTTCTCTGTCAAGTGCCAGTGAAAGAGCATTTCTCACGTCAGCAGATGCAAAGAGCTCATTTGTTGTATTGAAGATATAGCTGTGAGTTGAGAGAAGATCCGAAATTTCAGCATCGTCCTCATAGTCTGCACGCTTATCAAGAGCGATATCGCCGAGATAGTAGATCTCATCGTTTTCGTATGCTGCGGTAAGCTCATCCTCACTCATTGTGTAATCGATCACAAGTCTGTAAGGCAGAACGTACTTATCGAGTGCATCGTCATTGTCAGTGTCACGGTAGTAGTAAACGTTACGCTCAAGCATAAGGCTCTCACCCTCGGAAAGTCCCTTAACTGCGAACGGACCGTTTGAAACCATAGAGGATACCTTGGTTCCGAAGTTTTCATAACGGACAACAACGTCCTCACGAAGCGGAACAAGAGCAAGACAAGCAAGATTTTCGAGGAAGAGGTCGTAATCCACCTTACCCTCAAACTGAACCTCAATAACGTCGGTATCAACAGCTGCAAGACCGAGGTCGTCGATAGAACTGTCGCCCATCTTTACGTCGAACGCATTCTTGATATCAAAGAGAAGCGAAGCCGCTGCGCATGAAAACTCGGGATCGAGGATACGCTTCCAAGCATAAACAACGTCGTCCGCCGTAACAGCACGACCGTCGCTCCACTTGGTTTCCTTGATGGTGATTTCCATTCTGTAGTCGTTCTTTTCTTCGTTTTCGATAGTCTTGTAGCTCTTCATGAGAGCGTTTTCAACCTTACCCTTTGCATTGATACGGGTAAGCGGCTCGTAAACAAGACCGAGCACTTTAACGGCACTGTCATCGATATATGCGAGTGCGGGATCGAAATCAGTGATCTCGCTTCCGATATAAACGTTTATCGTCGCACCTTTTTCTTCGCCTTTAAGTGTGGAACAGCCGGCAAAAAGAGTTGCACACATAGCTGCAGTAAGCAAAGCGCAAATAAGTTTTTTCATGGTTTTAATGAATCCTCCCTGAGTTAAATCCCGCGAGTGGCAGGAAAAATGCTTTCATAATAACGCAAATTGGCATTATTAGAATATTATATATATTATATCACTAAATTTCAATATAATCAATGACTAAATTGCAAAAAAATAAAAAATTTATACTATTGCACAATCAAGACCGCACCGTTTTGGCTTATATGCACAACCATTTTAACGTCCCGTACATTTTAAGGTCTACAATTGTCAACCAACTTGTGCAATTTTTATCAGTCCCTATGAAACACACCACCGTCATACATAAGCATATCAATAATCGGGCAGAATTTCTATAGATAAAATCAACAAAGGAACGGTAAAATTATGAACAAAGAATACCGCACAGACCTTGCCTCGGAGCTTGACCTGCGTGAGCGGAGCGGCATCGGAGAAAGCTCTGAGGAATACGGAAAAGTCACCGTAAACACGGTTGAAATAATCACAGAAGAAGCATCGAAGCGTCTTTGTAAACCGCGCGGAAAATATATCACTATCGACATCGGAAAAATATGGCACGCTTCGGACAGTGATTTTGAAAACGCCGCCAAGGTCATATCGGATAAATTAACGCTTCTCGCAGAGGAATTGTGCGGTGAAATTCCGGGCAGCGTGTTGATAGCAGGACTCGGAAACCGCCGTATCACCGCAGACGCACTCGGCGACGAAACCGTCGGACTTATAACGGCAACACGTCATCTTCGCACCAAAAGTGAGCGGTTATTCGGGCTTCTCGGCGGACGTGAAATTTCCGCTGTGATCCCCGGTGTACTCGGGCAAACCGGTATCGAAAGTGCCGAGGTTATACACGGAGTCTGCAAGGAAATAAAGCCCTCTCTCGTCATCGCCATAGACTCACTTTGTGCGCGCTCAACAGACAGACTCGCAACAACCGTACAGCTCGGCAGCAGCGGCATAAGTCCCGGCTCGGGTATCGGTAATCACCGCCGTTCGATCGACCGCGAAACGCTCGGTATACCCGTAATTGCGTTCGGTGTGCCGACTGTGGTTGACTCCTCGACGTTGGTACTTGATGCGCTTGAGCGAGCCGGCATCGACGAACCCGACGATAAGCTGATAGAAGTGCTCGAAAAAGGACGCAGCTTTTTTGTAACTCCGAAGGAAACCGATACAATCGTTCGTGAACTGTCACGTCTTGCCGCAAGAGCATTAACGCTGACCTTCGGCGGACTATAGTGTCATAACAAAGCCCGTCCCGACATATAATTTCTCACAGACAAGCCTACGGCAAAGAAAAAAGGACGGTAAATACAATGCAGAAAATACGCGCTTCAGGTAATCTTACAAGCTTTGGTTATAAAACCACACAGGGTATCTTCACGGATTTTCTCTCGGGTGCACTCTCGGTTTTAGGAGGGATTTTCATCGTCATACTGCTGTGGAGATCGGTCGAGGTGGCGGTCTCCGAGTGGTCGCCAACACTCACCGCACGCGAATGTTTTCGTTTTCCGGAAAATCCTGCCGTTCCCGACCGTGAAAATATGACGCAGTTACTCCTCTCGGCGGCATTTTTCGGAAGTGATGCACTATATTTCGACGGTGGAGAGGAAAACACCGGCATGACCGAAACACAGCCGCTCCCTCCGTCGGATATACCAAACGAGGAACAGCCGCAAAACCCGCTCGGCGAACCCGATTCCGATAATCCCGATATCACAAATATTTACTCGTATGACTACTCTGCCCTGCCTGACGGTGAGCTTGCACTTATCCCGTACGATCTCACATACGGTAGTACGTCGGGCGAAGTTTCAATTTCAAACACGACCGTGTACACACCCGACATCGAAGCGGCACTGACAAATGAATATCCGATCAAGACAGACCTCGATGCATATTCCGCCGAAGAACCGCTCATACTCATCGTACACACCCACGGCACCGAATCATACTCACCAAACGGAGCACTGTCGGTCACACAGGGCTTTCTGCATCGAAGCTCAGACACGCAAGCAAACGTCGTCGCCGTCGGCAAGGTGATGGCAGATATGTTAAATGAAGCAGGTATTCCGACGCTTCACTGCGAGACAATGCACGACCTTGAATCGTACACTCGCTCATACAATCTTGCCGCCGATACGATACAGAAATACCTCGCCGAATATCCGTCAATACAGTATGTTTTCGATGTCCACCGTGACGCGATCGTACGTCAGAACGGCGATCTTATCCGTCCGATAACCGTAATAAACGGCGAAATTACAGCGCAGGTGATGCTGCTTGTCGGAACGAATGAACAAGGCGCAGATCATCCCGATTGGGAAACCAATTTCACCGTTGCCGCACAGCTTCAGGATCGTCTTGTGACAAATTACGAACGCTTTGCAAGACCGATAAACATCCGTGGTGCATCGTTCAATGAACAGTTCACAAAAGGCTCTCTGCTCATCGAGATCGGTTCTGCTGCAAATTCACTCGAGGAAGCCAAAAACGCCGCTAAATACCTTACATATTCTATTATAGATATGATAAAAGATAACGCAGAATAAAGGATGTGAAAAGATGTATAAGCTCGCAAAATTCACGGCAAAGACGATCGTCATTGTTGTTTCATTAACCGCGCTGTCTGCCGCTGTTTCTGCCGTCAGTGATTATTTCGGGAAAGAGCCACTGAAAATCACATATGTCGTTTCCGATATGATAGACAGCGGACTTTCTCTGCTTCCCGAAAAGCTTGAAGTTGGCGCAAAAAATATACTCACCGAGCTTGAAGGCAGGGTGAGCAATATAACAAAAAATTTTATCGGTCGTTTTGATCCATAACTGCGCCAAGATCGGCGTAAACGTAATCGGGACGGTCACATTCCTGCGCCGCTTTAAGGTCAGCTTCGGTAGTTTCGCCTGAAAGAACGAGCACCGAGGTGACGCCGTGCCTTTTACCGAGCGCAATATCGGTATACAAACGGTCACCGAAGATGCACATATCCTCACGTGCAATTCCCGTAACCTCGCTTATCATATCGATCGTAGTCGCATACGGCTTGCCGAGATATGTCGGTGTGACACCGGTTGAAGCGGTCACAAGCGCGGCAATAGCACCGCTGTCGGGAATGAAACCCGTTTCCGTGGGACAGTTGAAGTCGGGATGAGTGCAGAGATACTGTGCTCCCTCACGTATAAAACGACAGGCTGTTTCTAACTTTTTATAGGTAAGAGTCGTGTCAAAGCTGGTCACAACGATGTCAGCACGATCGGCACTCTCGTCAATAAGCGGCACACCTGCTTCACGAAACTGTGTACAAAGCTCGGGAGTTCCGACGAGGTAAACACTCTTCCCCTCCCTGTGACGCAGTAAAAACTGAATCGTAACATCACCCGCGGTAAGGATCTCGTTTCTTTCGGGAGCGAATCCAAGCCGCGTTAATTTTTCGAGATAAAAGTCGGGCGAATGGGAAGCATTATTTGTAAAAAACAGTACACGTTTACCACTCTCACGAAGATGATTTATAAACTTCACCGCCGAGGGAAAAACTCTGCCGCCAAGATAAATAGTTCCGTCTTGGTCGAAGATATAAAGCTTTTTGTTTTCAAGCTCTTTTATCATTTTGTCAACGCCGCTCCTATAACAGTACCGAACTGCGCATTTTCGGGAATCATGAAATTAAGATCGAACATGGAATTGAGGCTCTTGAAGATACCTGCCGCCTGGTTGAGAGTGGTCAGGTTACCGGTCAGAACGATATCACGAAGTCCGTACGACATCGCCGCAAAACGTGCAACCATCGCAATCGTCTCAAAAACCATGTTAATGATACCGAGTGCAACGTCCGCTTTGGAAGCAATGTCACTGACGTTACCGAAGTTTGACGCAGTGAGCATATCGGGCGCACCGGGAAGAATCTCTTTTTTGGTGATGTGCTTGATACGCCAGTCGATGTTATTGAGGTCACCCTCTGCCGCAAGCTCCTGGATGTGGTCAATATCACTCATACCGAGCATTTGCTTTGAAAGTCCGATCAGTGTACCGCCACCGACACCCGTACCGCCGAGATATTCCATCGGTTGTCCACGACGTGCATGGATCAGCGCAGTACCCGTACCAAGGCTTACAACGATAGCCTCATCGAGTCCCGAGAGATAAAGTCCGCCGAGTCCGATACAGTCAAATTCGGGGACGCTCATGCATTCGAGTCCGTAGATAGGCTTTGTAACCTTCGCCGAGCCGACGCCCGTAACCTTAACGATATCAATATCGGAAAGCTCGATATTATTCTGATCTGTGAACTTACCGAATGCACCGTAAAGCGCGGTGATGGGATCGGTCGCTCTGACGAAGATGGGATTTATCAGTTTATTGTCACCGCCGGTCTTATCGAAGCCGACGATTTTTGTCGTACTTCCGCCAACGTCTATTCCTATAACAACGCTCATTTTTTCTTCCTCCAAGGGGTTATATTTACAATATTATACACTTTTTGCAGTGATTATTCAATCGGCACTTTGACTAAAAATACCGCAAAGATATGTACATTTGGGAGAAATATATTCATTCCCCAATTATTTAACAAAGAGCAGGCATTTTATGATATGCCCGCCCTGTCAAGATTTATTTTTCGTTCTTGTAAATTTCCTTAAAGTATTTGTATGTATCAACCTTAAGCTCACCGCAAGCAGCCTCGTCGCAAGCGATAATTCCATCCTTGTGCATCTGAAGTGCGCTTATTGTCCAAGCATGGTCAACACCACCTTCAACGCAGTGACGCAGTGCACGAGCCTTATTGTGACCGCTGATCAGCAGCATTACCTGCTTCGAATCGCAAACAGTACCAACACCAACCGAAAGAGCGGTCTTCGGAACCTTATTTACATCGTTACCAAAGAAACGGGAATTAACGATCAGTGTGTCTTCCGTAAGTGCTCGAACTCCGGTTCTTGATGTCAGAGAAGTAAACGGTTCATTGAAGGCAATGTGTCCGTCAACACCGCTGCCGCCCATGAATAAATCGATTCCGCCGTAAGATGCGATCTTATCTTCATAGCGCTGGCACTCTGCTTCGAGATCTTCTGCCATGCCATTGAGAATATTTATGTTCTCTGCAGGGATATCGATGTGGTTGAAAAAGTTATCGTGCATAAAGTACCAATAACTCTGGTCATGCTCTCTCGGAAGACCGACGTACTCGTCCATATTGAAGGTAACCACATTCTTGAAGGTAACCTTGCCTTCCTTATTCATTTTAATCAGGTTTCTGTAAACTCCGAGAGGAGAGGAACCTGTGGGCAAGCCAAGCACAAAGGGACGGTTCTCTTTATGGTTGTTTATCGCGTCAGCAATATGCTGTGCAGCCCATTCACACATAACTTCGTAATTGTCTTTGATGATTAATTTCATATCACTTACTCCTTAATAGTAAAATTTTTCAAATTACACTTCAATTATACCACTTATCTGCTCATTTGTAAAGGGATTTCCATTATTTTTGTAAAAAAGTTAAATCGTGACTTCCTCGATGAGGTAATTCGGTAAACACCAATTTCGATGCAACGTCACCATCTGAATACAAAAACCCCACCAGTCAGCAAAAACCGGTGGGATTTCTATTAACTTTGAGTTAAATTACTCAGCGTCCTCAGCCTTCTTGGAAGCCTTCTTGGGTTCTTCCTTCTTAACAAGCTCATACTTGGTAAGCTTGATGAGTGCCATTTCAGCAGCATCACCACGACGCGGACCGAGCGTGTAAATCTGAGTGTAACCGCCGTTTACGTCCTCGTAATCGGGAGCGATCACGTCAAACAGCTTCTTAACAACATCTTCCTTTGTAATGAAAGCAAGTGCTGCACGGCGGGATGCGAGAGTATTCTTCTTGCCGAGAGTAATCATCTTTTCAGCAAGAGCACGGACTTCCTTTGCACGAGTCAAAGTAGTCTCGATAGAGCCATTTTCAAGCAGATATGTTACCATGCCTCTGAGCATTGCTTTTCTGTGCGCGGTAGGTCTGCCGAGTTTTCTGGTTCCGGGCATTATAATTCCCTCCTTTTACGGTTTTGTTGGAATATGAAATTTGGATGAATAATCAAAATCGAAGGTGTTGTGTCGAGGTTAAGGCGGTTTCGCGCCAGCGAAATAATCGGCGAAGCCGGTTAAGCCTTAAACTCGATGACAAAAGTCTCCGCTTTTGTTTCACTCTTCCTCTTTCTTCAGATCAAGGCCCAAAGAATGTAACTTGTTAATTACTTCTTCAAGCGACTTCTTACCGAGGTTACGAACCTTAATCATGTCCTCCTCGGTGCGGTTGGTAAGGTCTTCAACCGTATCGATGCCGGCGCGCTTCAGACAGTTGAAGCTACGAACCGACATGTCAAGCTCCTCAATGGTCATCTCAAGAACTTTTTCCTTGATGGTTTCTTCACGCTCAACCATGATTTCCGCCGTCTTTGCCTGATCCGAAAGATCAACAAAGAGGTTGAGATGCTCGTTGAGTATCTTGGCGCCAAGTGAGATAGCTTCTTTAGCTGAAATTGTACCGTTGGTTAAAACATCAAGCGTTAACTTGTCGTAATCGGTGTTACTTCCGACACGGGTATTTTCGACTGTAT
>JAFTTS010000129.1 GCA_017466685.1 Clostridia bacterium | reverse complement strand
TTTCAGGAGGATTTATTTTGGAAGGCAATATATGGCTTATGCTGTTGTTTCAGGTGATACTTATCGCCCTTAACGCGGTGTTCGCGAGTGCGGAGATCGCTGTACTCAGCGTAAGTGAAGGGAAGCTCGAAAAGCTTTCGGAGGATGGCAATAAAAGTGCCAAAAAATTACTTAAACTCACAAATCAGCCCGCAAAGTTCCTTGCGACAATACAGGTTGCGATAACTCTGGCCGGATTTCTTGGCTCTGCGTTCGCAGCGGAAAACTTTTCGGGGCCTATTGTAAAATGGTTGGTTTCACTCGGTGTTACCGGTGTTCCCGTATCGACACTTGATGCCATTGCGGTTATTCTGATAACACTTATTCTCTCGTTTGTGACGCTTGTTTTCGGCGAGCTTGTACCGAAGCGTATGGCAATGCGGAACGCGGAGAAGTTAGCATTATCTCTCTCGGGAACAATATCGTTCATCGGAACGGTATTCAAGCCGATCGTATGGCTGCTTACTGTGTCTACAAACGGTGTTCTGCGTCTTTGCGGCATCGATCCGAATGCGGATGATAACGATGTCAGCGAGGAGGATATACGTGTCATGGTCGATTCTGCGGCTAAAAACAGTCAGATCGACGATGAGGAGCGTGACTTCATTCAGAACGTCTTTGAGTTTGACGATCTGACCGCCGGCGAAATTGCGACTCACCGTACCGATGTCACAATGCTCTGGCTTGACGAATCGGACGATGAGTGGAATTCGATCATTCATGAAAGATGTCATATGTTCTATCCCGTTTGCGGTGAATCCGTTGACGACGTTGTCGGTGTGCTTTATCTTAAAGACTATTTCAGACTTGATGAGCATACACGTGATAAGGTTATGAAAAAGGCGGTCAAGACACCGTATTTTGTTCCCGAGAGCGTCAAGGCGGATGTGCTGTTCCGTAACATGAAAAACGGCGGCAAGACTTTTGCGGTCGTGCTCGATGAATATGGCGGTATGCGCGGTATTGTAACGATGAACGACCTTATAACAAGACTTGTCGGCAACCTCGGAAGTGACGAGGACGATACGGCTAAAGAGACTGTTTCGCTCACAAAAACGGGCGATGATACATGGTCGCTTGTCGGTAACGTTCCGATCGAGGATATTGCAGAGGAGCTTGACGTTAAGCTGCCCGAGGATGACTTCGATACATTCAGCGGAATGGTTTTCGCCGAGCTTGGAAGCATACCCGATGACGGAGAGAAGTTTGAGCTTGAAGCATGGGGACTTCACATTGCGGTAAGCGTTGTGCTTGACCACCAGATCGAGGCTGCGACACTGACGCGACTCCCAGAGCCGAGCGACGAAAACGACGATGACGACGATAGGGAAGATGATTAAATAAAAAATGGAGCTGACACGATGGTGTGCCGGCTCCTTAATTTTTATACTCTGAATGCCACTTCAAAAAAACACCCCACCGATTGGCAGGGTGAAATGTAATATTATTTGTGTCCGGGATAGAAAGTTGTCAGATGGCCCTGGATCTTGTCGATAGTGCCGTCTGCATTCTTCTCGAACATAAAGGCATTGTTTTTCTCAAACGATGCTTCGATTCTTGTCGCGCAGAAATAGTAATAGTTGCTCGGCATAACGGTGACGCCTTCGATCAGAACCTCACGTGCCGCAACAATTGCCTCCTCGGTGGGAGTGAATCGTGCGAGCTTATCCGCAGGGCTGAACTGATATAATGTTGCACCCGATGCGGTTTTTGTGGACTGAAGGATTACGCCCTCAATGCTGCCGGGGAAACGTCCGCTTTCTGCACGGTTACGTATACACTGCGCAACTGCACACATTTCCCAATATTTTTCCTGATAATCCTCAAATCTGTAAAGACTTGAGCCGTTGCCCATTACCTCAAGCTGAATTATTGTTGCCGCGAGAGTGATTTCGTATTCGGTGACGGAAAGCTTCGGTGTTTCGATCGTGTAGGGAACTCCAAGCTCGTCCGCAAGGTATCCGGTCTTCATTTCGGGAACCACATAGTAGAAACCGGATTCATCGACAACCGAATGAGACTTGCTGATATTCTCAGGTTCGGTTTCGGGTACTGTTGTTTCCGGGACGGTTGTTTCGGGGATTGCCGGTGTTGTTTCTTCGGCAGGCTCGGTCTCCTCGGTTTCGGGAGCTTCGGTTTCTGCCTCAGTTAAGATTTCGGGAGCGTCTGCGATGAGATTATCGGTGAAGTTTGTGATGATCTCAAGTGTGTTTTCAGCTGCTTCGGTTTCGGCTTCTGTAACAGTAGGTACGGTTACGCGGGTGGGTTCATCAAAAGAAACCGTATCCTGCTCGTAGTCGTCGTCACTCGGAGCTGCTGTGATGATAGAAGCGGATATTGAAGCGAAAACAATCGCGATGATTAAAGCGAGCGCAACAGAAGCTGATCTTTTTTTGTTTTTGAATATGACGGCCACTTTAATACACCTCCGATCCTTTCACGGAAAAACTCTCCGCAAATATCGTTTTTAAATGATTCACTGTCATAAAATGCTATCCTTTCGTAACACTTACCGTTCACTTCGATTATGCAAAACAAAGGATGAAACCCATGAACGGTGGTATAAGACCGATTATGATGCACAAGAAAAATATATGCATCTTTGTTCCCATATATGACGTGCAAGTGATTTTGCACAGTGCTGTTGATAACCCGGTCTTGAGGCGAGCACTTAATATTATACTCGAAAACTTTCCATTTTGCAACCCCTTTTCTAAAAAATGGTCACTATGCCGTAATAATCAAAAATATATTTGGCATCAATATGCGTTTTAAACAAGAATTTTCCTATATTTTTACCATAAAATTACATATTTAATCATTTTATCCAAAATTGAAGAAATTTTTATACACCCGTATTCGCATATAATCGGATGGAGAAAACCATATTTCAGCCAATTAAGCGGCACCCTTGAAAAAACGATGTATAATCGATGTATAAAGTGTATATTTTTATATGATATACAAATATAATGAAAACCACTTGACAAATCGAAAAAATGTGCTATAATATAATCATATGAACAACTATTCATATGAAAGGAGAGGCAAAATGTCAGAATACACACTTGAAAATCACCCATGCGAGGAGCACGCAAAGCTGGTTGAGGAGCTTGCAGGTACACTCCCTGACGAGGAAACGCTTGAGGATATATCAGAACTTTTTAAGATATTCGGCGATTCAACCAGAATAAAGATACTGTATGTTCTTCACGAGGGTGAGCTTTGCGTTTGCGATATTGCGACGGTTTTACAGATGACGCAGTCTGCGATCTCACATCAGCTTCGTATACTTCGTCAGACACGACTCGTCAGAACGCGCCGCGAAGGGAAGACCGTATATTACAGTCTTGCGGACGATCATGTCAGAACCATCATCTCAATGGGAATAGAACATATATCCGAATAAGCATATATATTAATAAATGAAAGAAACTCTTCAATATTAATATATGAAACGTATACGGGCGTATAATGCTATATATTAATAAATGAAGGAAACTTGCGAATTTGATGATATTATTAATAAATGAAAGGAATGTTAGCGATTATGAAAAAAACATACAACCTTGAAGATCTCGAATGTGCGAACTGTGCCGCGAAGATGGAGGAGGGAATAAACAAGCTCCCGGGCGTTACCTCGGCGACGGTCAGCTTTATAACGCAGAAGCTTATTCTCGAAACCGAGACTGACGATCAATCGAAGCTTATAAAAGAGATACAAAAGCTTATCAAAAAGATCGAACCAGACTGCAGAGTGATTTTATGAGCAAGTTAACGAGAAAACAAAAAAGGCAGTTAAAAAAGATCATCGTCGCTGCGGTACTGTTTGCGGCAGGAATTGTAACGTCCGTATTTGAGATTTCATACATACCGCTGCTGTTTTTTGCCGCGGCTTATATTGTCGTGGGACTTGAGATTCTTATAAAAGCCGTTAAGGGACTTTTTTCGGCACAGCTCCTTGATGAAAATTTCCTTATGGCGATTGCCACGGTTGGTGCGTTCGCTCTCGGAGAGTTTTCAGAGGGCGTTGCGGTAATGCTTTTTTATCAGGTCGGCGAGCTCTTTCAGTCGATTGCGCTCTCACGCTCAAGACGTTCGATTACGGCGCTTATGGACTTACGTGCGGACTCGGCGGACGTGGAACGTGACGGTGCTGTTATAAGTGTTGATCCGTCCGAGGTGGAGGTTGGCGAGGTTATAGTTTTGAAGCCGGGCGAGAAAATACCGCTTGACGGTGTTATTATTGAGGGTGCTTCATCACTTAACACCGCCGCTTTGACGGGAGAGAGTATGCCGCGTGCTGTTTCCGTCGGTGACGATGTGCTTTCGGGCAGCGTTAACGGTGAGGGCTTGATTCGTGTGCGTACAACGAAGAAGTTTGGCGAATCCACGGTTTCGAAGATACTTGATCTCGTTGAAAATTCGGCGGCGAAAAAGTCACGCAGAGAAGCGTTTATAACCCGTTTTGCGAGATGGTATACGCCTATTGTCGTTGCGGCGGCTGTGCTAATTTCGGTTTTGCCGCCGATCTTTGACGGAGCATGGTCGAAGTGGGTGTACCAGGGACTGAATTTCCTCGTTATAAGCTGTCCGTGTGCGTTGGTTATTTCGGTTCCGCTGTCATTTTTCGGCGGTATCGGTGCGGCATCAAAGCGCGGTATACTTATCAAGGGTGGTAACTATCTTGAAGCACTTGCCGAGCTTGATACGGTTATTTTCGATAAGACAGGCACGCTTACGGAGGGGCATTTTTTCGTTAGTGAGGTCTGCCCGATTGGTGTGGACAGAGACGAGCTGCTTAAAATTGCGGCGAAGGTTGAGTCGGTGAGCAGTCATCCGATTGCGCGGTCTATTGTCGAAGCTTACGGCATGGTTGACACCTCGGATGTTACGGAGGTCACAGAGCTTGCAGGTAAAGGAGTTATGTGCAAAATAAACGGTGTCACGGCGGCTGTCGGCGGTGTGAAGCTTGTCGAATCGCTCGGCGGTGATGTGTCGATTAAAGCGGATGGTGACACGACTGTATTTGTTATTTTTGATGGTAAGCTGATCGGCAGTATAAGTGTTTGCGACCGCGTAAAAGCTACTGCGAAAAAGGCCGTCACGTTGCTCGGAAATGTCGGTATAAAGCGTTCTGTAATGCTGACGGGTGACAACAAAACGACTGCCGGACGAGTGGCGTCAGAGCTTGGTATCTCCGAATATCGCGCCGAGCTTTTGCCGCAGGATAAGGTTGCCGAGGTGGAGCGTTTACTGAAAGAGGGAAGCTGTGCTTTTGTCGGCGATGGTATTAACGATGCACCGGTGCTCTCACGTGCGGATGTCGGTATCGCGATGGGCGGTATCGGCTCGGATGTGGCGATCGAAGCGGCAGACGTTGTATTGATGGATGATGATCCCTCGAAGATAGCGGACGGCATTAAAATAGCACGGCGGACTATTCGTATTTCACGTCAGAATACGGTGTTCGCACTCGGAGTCAAGGGAGCGATAATGTTGCTCGGCGTTTTCGGAATTGCCAATATGTGGCTTGCCGTGTTTGCAGATGTGGGTGTGTCGGTGCTCGCGATACTCAATGCGATGCGTGTGCAGAGGTAGGAAAATTTTCACTCACCTCTTGACAAAACGCCAAAAACGTGGTATACTATCGTAAAGGCAAGGACGGGAAGGAGTAGGTTTCCGAGGGTGTCAAGAGAGCCGCCGGTTGGTGTGAGGCGGTCACATTAGGTTTCCGAAGTAGTCCCCGAGCCGCCACGTGAACAGCGTGTCCATTTCGCTAAGTAGCCGACGCCGTGTTCTTCACGTTACAGAAGAAGAAAAGTAATCGCTTTTCACAGAGTTAGAAATATCAGGTGGTACCGCGCCTATTGCGCCCTGACACAATAAGAGTGTCGGGGTTTTTTGTATCCCCGATGCAATAAAGATGAAAGGATATGCAAAATGAACACCGAAATTAATCTCCCAAAGAATTATGCACCGAAGGAATTTGAAGAACGTATCTATAAAAATTGGTGCGACAAGGGTTACTTCACCGCAGTACGCGATGAAAAGAAGGATCCTTACACAATCGTTATTCCGCCTCCAAACATCACAGGTCAGCTCCATATGGGACACGCCCTTGACAACACCCTGCAGGATATTCTCATTCGTTATAAGAGAATGAGAGGCTTTGCAACCCTTTGGCTGCCGGGTACAGACCATGCATCCATTGCAACCGAAGCGAAGATCGTTGAGGCTATGCGCAAGGAAGGTCTCACCAAGGAGGATCTCGGTCGTGATCAGTTCCTCGTTCGTGCATGGGATTGGAAGCGTCAGTACGGCGGACGTATCATTGAGCAGCTCAAGAAGATGGGCTCATCCTGTGACTGGAGCAGGGAACGCTTCACTCTCGACGAAGGCTGCAGCAAGGCGGTTCGTGAGGTATTCAAGCGTCTCTATGATAAGGGACTTATTTACCGCGGTGAGCGCATCATCAACTGGTGTCCTCATTGTAAGACATCCATTTCCAACGCAGAGGTTGACTACGAAGAACAGCACGGTCACTTTTGGCACATCCGTTATCCGCTCGTTGGTGGTGGCGGATACGTTGAGGTTGCGACCACACGTCCCGAGACGCTTTTAGGTGATACTGCAGTTGCCGTAAACCCTGCAGACGAACGCTATAAGGACATGATCGGTAAGTACGTTGTTCTGCCGCTTGTAGGACGTCGTATTCCGATCGTTGCCGATGAGCACGCACAGCTCGATAAGGGTACAGGCTGCGTTAAGATCACTCCTGCACACGACCCTAACGACTTCGAGGTCGGACGTCGCTGTCATCTTCCGATGGAGGTCGTTCTCACAGAGGATGCGAAGATCACCGACAATTATCCTAAGTATGCAGGTATGGACAGATACGAAGCACGTAAGGCAATCGTTGAGGATCTTCGTGCAGGCGGCTATCTTGCAGAGATCGAGGATCTTACTCATGAGGTTGGTACCTGCTACCGCTGCGGCACTACTATCGAG
>JAFTTS010000128.1 GCA_017466685.1 Clostridia bacterium | reverse complement strand
CGCCGCGGCGACCGTTGGAGATCTCATTCCATACGTCCCAGATCTGGATGCGGGGATCCTTTGCATACTTTGCGGCGATCTCGTCAACCATCTCAAAGAACTTGGGTTGCATATCGGGCTCGTCGGGTACCATATATCCGTGAGCGGTGTATCCGCCTGCGTGAGGTCCGCGGCAGATTCCGGAGTGATAACCCCAGTCAACCTTCTGCTCGCCGAACTTTGCGGGAATGAAAAGCTCCTTGGGCACGGTGCAGTCGTTACCGAGAGTAAGCATTACTTTGATGCCAAACTCATCGGCAGATGCAATGTACTCCTCAAGGTTGTTCATAAAGCTATCGTGCTCGTAGTACCAAACCTCGAACTGGATGATGGCACGAACGGCGTTAAGTCCGGTCTTTTTAGCGAGCTCAAACTCATATCTGATCTGATCGATAACTTCCTTATGATTGTACTCCTGCCACATGGCGATGCGGTTTACGCAGTTGGAAGGATAACCGTTAAATCCGCGGATCCACGGCTGCTCATTATACCACTCCCAAGCCTGCTCTTTAGTCCATTGCTGAAGCATATTATACCTCCAAAAAGTAAAATATAAATAAGACTTACAAAAAAATTATATCAAATAAGTCCTTGACGGCAAAGCATAAAAGCGATATAATATAGCCAAAAAGTAAGGAGATGCGTGATGTTAAAATACCAGAATGAAAATATCGGCGAAAGCTATTCCTTTAAATGCCGTTTTCACAAAAAATACACCGTACCTCCGCATATTCACGAATACAGCGAGCTTGCTTACGTTCGCACGGGCAATCTCACGGCTTCTATCAACGGAGAACGGGTGATCATCCCCGAGGGACACGCGGCTTTTATATTTCCTAACGTTATCCACGAATATACACCCGAAACGCCCTGCGAGATGTGGTGCGCCGTTTATTCCAACGACTTTCTGCAAACCTTCTTTCGTTTGTATCCCGACAGCGCCCCCGAGAATTGCATCATCCCGCTGGGAGAAAGCAAAAAATACGCCGAGGCTCTGGTTAAATTAGATCCAACCAATATAATAAAACTGACGGGGATGCTCCATCTGCTTTATTCGGAGCTTGCAAATAAAACCAATATGCTTCCCCGAAGCCGCAACGATAATTCCCTTTACCACTCTGCGATCAATTACATATCCCAGAACTTCAGAAGCGACATCACTCTGACCGATATGTCAAAGGAGCTTGGATATCACGAAAAATACCTATCCTCCACCCTGCACTCTCTTACGAAGATGAACTTCCGTACCTTTCTTGCAACGTACCGCATAAATCACGCCAAAAGCCTTCTTAAAAGCTCGGAATCGACTATCGCGGAAATAGCTATGGATTCGGGTTTTGCCTCTCTTAATACGTTCAATCGCGTTTTTAAGGACATTACGGGCACCACCCCAAGCGAATACCGCAAAAGAAAGCTTTCTAAATAAGGGGGTGTAAAGAAACGCAGTTTCTTTACACCCCCTTATTTCTTTTTCAATACTAAAACTATGATCACCGCGCCGACGGTGATGATAGCCGCGCATATCAGCACTGCGATCGTCACAGAAGTGCCATTATCCGCTGAAGCTCCCCCGCTTCCTGAAGTATGATCAACGGTCACGTGTGCGGATTCGCTATCGTTTAGATCAGAGTCTACTGTAACTTCATCAACCGATTCGCCGTCTGTGTCAAAAACAAAAGAATCCTCGGGAATAACTATCGGAGCATCGGTAACAAAGCTTGGCTCGGTATCCGACGGAGTGCCTATTCTGACCTTGGTATCAAAAACGCTTGAAACGCTTTTATATGTCGGCTGAGTCATAATTTTTGAAGAATATCTGATCAACGAAGGATTATATATCTCGGTATTGTTGGTTTCGGGCTTGTTTGCAATAGCGCGGGCATCGCTAAGAGAAACAGCTCCTATCTTACCGCCTTCCCAGTTAACGACAATGCTGTTCACGTCTACGTTTTCGTAATATCCATCAGCAAAGATATAATTCACAACCGCGTTATCCTTAACTGTTATCCGGACGTTTCCGCAAAGAAGATTCTCTGCATCGACCGAAGTAAAGCAAATAGCGCCAACCTTTGCTTTGCCGCCAACGGTGATATTTGCATTGCCGTAATGATTTCCGTAGGGGACCGATCGGTTGAATACACCGATAAATATTTTTTCTCCACCCAATACGGTAACGTTGATATCTCTGTGAGAAGCCATATCGGGCATCCCGACGCCGTTCTGGTAGCCGCCGAGAATAGAAAGCGCAGAAGCAAAATCCATCCCGGATGGCTTTGCGTCAAATACGGTCTTAACGCCGTCACCAAAAATAATGGGGTGACAATTAGCAATAAAAAAGAAATAATTCTCCTTCAATCGAATCGTAATATCGTCAAATTCGGTCTTTCCGTGAAGAACGAAACGGCATCCCAAAGCACGGTATTCGGCACCTGCGGTCGCTCCGTAATCAACGCCCGCGAAGTTAGAAGTGATCTTCACGGACCCACTGTAATCTTTACCGTAATCAAAGGTTACATCATGATCAAAAACGCCGCAGATAACGATCACGCAGTCCTTGGAAAGGTCGAGAGCGTCAAAAGCATTCGTTATGGTACCGACAGCCTTAGCAGGCGATGAGCCGTCGCCCTTACCTCCGTTTTTTAAGAACACAACGGTTTTGTTTCCCGCAGAAACGGGCAAATGTATAATCGCAAACACAAATAGCAAGCAAAGGAAAACAGCAACCGCTTTTTTCATAATGCCTCCACAACACGACCTTTAT
>JAFTTS010000127.1 GCA_017466685.1 Clostridia bacterium | reverse complement strand
TCACTTCTATAATAACGAACGTATTCAACTCAAAACAAAACTGACACCACTCGAAAAGCGATGTCAGTTCGTTGCTTAAATTTTAATATCTTCTGCCATTAAGGCTGTTTTTGTGCTGTCCGTACAATTTGGGGCTGTTCAAAAACAGACAGCTCTTTTTTTATTCACTTTTACGCCAGATTTGCAGAAATCTTATCCATCCACTCGGTGACAGCAGCCTTCTCCTCATCCTTGACACCGCCGAGGAAAGGCAGACCACCCTTGATGTAAAGAATATCCTCAATCGCATTTGAGCCTGCACCCTTAACCGCATCAATAAGCACTTTCGCACCCTCTGCAGGACCGTCAATGATAAATGCAACGTTAGCCGCTCTTGCCTTTGTTAACTCCTTGCAGAAAAGAACGAGCGAGTTGGGAGCATCCTTGCCGACTGTCGCGAGAATGACAACAAGTCTCTCCTTGTCGCAGGAATATGCCGGCGGAATTTTGTCCATGCAGTTAACCTTTTCGGTCGCATATTTGTTTGTGATCATGTCGGCAATGTTTAAAAGCTTCTTCTTGCCGGTCAGATAAAGTACACGCATTTTCATGGTAGTAGAGTCTCCGTTTCAATAAAATATTTATATACGCTAATATTGTACCATAAAAATCCGTGATTTGAAAGTATCCGACAGCAAAAATATATTTTTTGGTCATCTCTACAGTTTTAGTGTAACATTTTTGTATACCTTTCACAGGACAAAATACTCTGCCGCAAACGGTGCAAGCGACACTACACCACCACATTCACGCTTTTCAATGAGCCTGACGGGACTTTTCTCAAATTCGAGACTCCACTCGTCAGACGAAAGATTCACAGCCGCAATAAGTCTCCTGCCGTCATATTCCCTCGCAAGCATAAAACGGCTCTTGTATCCCGTTTCAATAATTTCAAGATCACCCATCCAAAAAAGCGGCTCACTCTTTCGTATCATGCCTATCCTGCGATAAAAACCGACAAGCTCCGCGTCCTCATTCCCCCATATATACGGCATACGGTTAAAAGGATCACGACCGCCCTCCATACCTGCTTCATCGCCGTAAAAGATGCACGGTATACCCGGAAATGCCGCAAGGAGCGTCCACGCAAGCTTGAGACGTTCGACTGCCTTTTGTCGCGTGTCCTTATCAAGCCTGAACGACGCAAGCTCACGGTTTGGCATCGAGCTGACACCAACATCGGCAAGCACGCTTAATATACGCTCGGTATCATGCGTTGAAAGAAAATTCATCAGAGCATGGCTGACAGCTTCGGGATAATGTGACCAAAGCTCACGTGCCGTTTTTTTAAGACGTGTACAGTCCCCACCGAGGATATAGTCGATGATAGCTTCCTTCAGCGGATAATTCATCACCGAATCAAGCTGACCGCCGCGAAAATAATGCCTGCGTTTGCCGTAAGCAAGCTTATTCGAAGCATCCTCCCAAACCTCGCCGATTATCATAGCATCGGGATTTTCCTCCCTTGCCGCATGACGCAACTCATATAGAAACGCATCCGAAAGCTCATCGGCAACGTCAAGCCGCCACCCGTCAATCCCACGACGAAGATAATGCCGTATCACACCGTCCTTGCCGCAGATAAACTCACGCCATGACGGATTGTTTGAATCAACCGCAGGCAGGATATCAATCCCCCACCAACAACGGTACTTTTCGGGAAACTCCTCGAACGTATACAGGTCAAAATACGGCGATTCTTCCGATTGATACGCACCCACACTGTTATAGCTGCCGTACCTGTTAAAATATCGGCTGTCATCGCCCGTGTGGTTGAAAACTCCGTCAAGGATCAGCTTCATTCCACGCTTTTTGCATTCGGCGATAAGATTGTCAAACGCTTCCTCTCCGCCGAACATACGGTCAATTTTCATATAATCGCCCGTGTCGTATTTGTGATTCGATGCCGACTCGAATATCGGACAGAGATAAAGCGTATCAACTCCGAGCGAGCTTATATAGTCAAGCTTCTCTGCAACTCCCCACAGGTTTCCGCCGAAAAATTCGTTGTTCGCAAGTGCCTGCCCCGGTATCTCGGCGTACTGCGGCACACCGTTCTGCCAGTCGGGATTGTATACCTTTTTCCCATCGGGTGGAATCGAACGTCCGCCGTCATAAAAGCGGTCAACGAAGATCTGATACATCATCGAGCCACGGAATTTTTGCGGCACGGAATAATCGCTTTTATAAACCATCAACTGTACTTTTTCCACCTGTTGCTCGTCAGAATAAAGACCTCCGTCACGCGAAGTATAAAGCCTGCCGTGTGACGTTTCAATTATAAAGGTGTAATAAAACAGTCCGTCCTCACCGTTAAGACATAACTCCCCGAGCGGCAAGCTAACCTCAAAAACGTCGTCCGAATCTGAAAATTCAATAAGCGGCACATTGATAACACTCTCGCTCATATCATCGTCACGGTAAATGCGTAGCGACACCGCAGAAGCCGTCACAGCACGCGGAACACGTACCCGTAAATACAACGTATCATCCGAAGAAAACGCGCCGTACGGTGTCACATTCCCACGAAGCGAGGAATATTTCTCATATTTTACAAAACACATCACTTTATCGGCTTTATATGCCAGATACCGTCAGCATATTCGCGTATCGCACGGTCAGCGGCGAAGTAACCCGATTTTGCCGTGTTGATGAGTGACATACGGTTCCATTTTTCGCGGTCTGCAAAGTCACGTATCATACGCTCATGCGCCGTATAATACGAATCGAAATCCGCAATGCACATATAAGGATCGGCAACACCGTTCGGGTACTGCGAATTTATCAAATACCGCTTTATATCCGAGAACGAACGCCCTGCAAAGCCTGTGTCAAGTGCATCCACTGCATTTCGCAGACGTTCACTTTGTGCGTAATACGAGGACGCGTTATAACCACGCTTCCAAAGCTCGTCAACCTCGTCTGTCGTAAGACCGAAAATATACATATTATCAGAGCCGACCTGCTCGTATATCTCAACATTCGCACCGTCAAGCGTACCGATGGTAAGCGCACCGTTCGCCATAAGCTTCATGCATCCCGTACCGCTTGCCTCTTTACCTGCGAGGGATATCTGTTCGCTTATATCCGCAGAGGGAATGAGTATCTCGGCAAGGCTGACGTTATAATCCTCCATGAAAATAACACGCAGCTTTTCGCGCAGACGCGGATCGGCTTCGATGTCCGCACCGATATAGGATATCAGCTTGATGATATTTTTCGCCATATAATATCCCGGAGCTGCCTTTGCACCGAAGATAAAGGTCTGCGGCGTTATATCAAGGCTCGGATCACGCTTTAAGTCAACGTACAGGCTTATTATGCGAAGCACATTGAGGAGCTGACGCTTATATTCATGCATACGCTTGATGTGAACGTCAAACACCGAATCGGGATCGAGCTTCACGCCGCACCGTGACTCGGCGTATATCGCAAAGTTCACCTTGTTCGAACGCTTTATACTCTCGATCCTCTCAAGCACCGAGCCATCGTTTGCAAAAGCCGCAAATTCGGACAGTGCCTCGGGTTCTTCTTTGTGCCACTTGTCGCCGATACATTCGTCAATGAGTGCGGTGAGCTGCGGATTTGAGTAACACAGCCATCTTCGGTGAGCGATACCGTTTGTGACATTTGTGAACTTGTGCGGCGTATGCTTGTAAAAATCATGGAACACCGTTTTCTTTAGGATATCGGAATGGAGCTTTGAAACACCGTTCACCGTATGCGAACCTGCAACGGACAAATTCGCCATACGCACCTGACTGTAACCGAGTATCGACATCCGCGAAATTCTGTCCCAATCGCCCGGATATGCCGCCCATAATTCACCGCAGAAACGGCGGTTTATCTCGCAGACGATCTCGTAAATACGCGGCAGTTTGATTCTGAACAGATCCTCACTCCAGACCTCCAGTGCCTCGGGCATGACCGTGTGATTTGTATAAGAAACCGTGGACGTAACAAGCCGCCATGCATCGTCCCACGAGAAGGAGTACGTGTCAATAAAGATACGCATAAGCTCGGGAATGACGAGTGCCGGATGAGTGTCATTTATATGAATAGCCACCTTTTCCGAAAATCCGGCAAGTGAGCCATACGAGGCAAGATGATCGGAAATGATACTCTGAAGCGATGCCGAAACGAGGAAATACTGCTGTGATAAGCGAAGATACTTTCCCTCCATATGATTATCGGACGGATAGAGCACCTTTGAAATTATCTCGGCGTTTGTTCCCTCCTGCATGGCTTTGACATACTGTCCCTGTGAGAAAAGACTCATGTTGAAGCTTTTGGTGTCGCACGCCTTGAAAAGACGCAGAATGTTGACCGCCTTTGAGTCTGCGCCCGATATCATCATATCATAAGGAAGCGCACGGATCTCGTCACCACCCTCATGGGTTACGCGACATTTACCGTTCTCCCACTTTTCGCTCACATGTCCGCCAAGACGCACGGTAAATGCCTTGTCATGCCGCGGTACAAGCCATACATCCCCACCGGGCATCCAGTTATCGGGAAGCTCGATCTGCTCGCCGTCAATGATACGCTGCTTGAAAAGTCCGTATTCGTAAAGTATCGAAAAGCCGGTTGCAGGGAAGTTGAGCGTCGTCAGCGAATCCATAAAACAGGCGGCAAGACGTCCGAGACCGCCGTTTCCGAGTCCCGGATCGGGTTCAAGCGAATATATCTCCGATGGCGAGAAGCCAAGCTCGGAAATCACCTCTGTGAAAATATCGGCGATACCGAGGTTGCGCAGATTATTTTTAAGAGACGTGCCGACAAGGAACTCCATGCAGAGATAATATATCTTTTTTCCACGCTGTTTTTTCGTGTCCGATTTGAAGGCACTGCGCTTCTCGGTCAGTATATCCTTGACTGCCAGCACCGCCGCCTTGTACACCTGCTCACTCGTTGCATCCTGCGGCTCCACTCCGAAATAACGCGCAAGCTTTGCCGTGAGTGCTTCTTTTATTTGCTCTTTTGTAAAATTATTCATTTGGGTATTCCTTCTTCTTAGAAATTATTGTACATTTCAAGATATTTCCTCGCCGAAGCGTCCCACGAGAAGTCCATCGTGATCGCATTTCTCATAAGCTCATCCCATCGGTCGGCGTCACGGTAAAGCTCCGCGGCACGCCATATCGCATCGAGCATATCGTGTGCGTTATAGCTTGCAAACGTGATACCGTTTCCCTCTCCCGTTTCGGGATTGTACGGCTTTATTGTGTCAACAAGACCTCCGGTTTCACGCACTATCGGCACTGTGCCATAACGCGAAGCGATCATCTGGGCAAGTCCGCACGGCTCCGATTTCGACGGCATCAAAAAAATATCCGCACCGGCATATATACGTTTTGCGAGAGCCTTATCAAAAGCAAGTCTGACCGCGCATTTCCCGGGATACTGCCATGCAAGATCCGAGAAAAACCACTCAAATTCCGCGTCACCCGTTCCGAGCAGTACAAGCTGTACGTTAAGGTTCATAATATCATGAGCCACACATTTGACAAGATCAAAGCCCTTATGCGAAACAAGCCGCGACACCATCGCAACAAGCGGTACATCCTCGCTCACTTCAAGTCCAAGCTCTTTTTGCAGTGCGGCTTTGTTTTCTGCCTTATCCTCAATACTGTCTGCATCGAAGCATTTTACAATATCCTTATCCGTTTCGGGGTTATAGTAATCGGTGTCAATACCGTTGATAATACCAATACATTTGTGAGCGTACATACGGATAATGTGATGCAGACCACTTGCATAATATTCGTCACGTATCTCTGTGACATAGGTCGGGCTGACCGTTGTCAGCTTGTCAGCGCAGACTATTGCACCCTTGGTGAGATTGATACAGCCGTCATATTCGACAACGTATCTGTCCCAGGAATCAAGCGCGAAAACATCCCCTAAAATATCGAAGCTGTATATTCCCTGGTAGCCGATATTGTGAATGGTGTAGATCGCCTTCATATCTGCATATTCGTCACGGTAAGCATACTGCCGCTTTAAATATATCACAGTGAGTGCACTCTGCCAATCGTGAGCATGAAGTATATCGGGCATGAAACCGATGATCGGCAGCATTTCCAAAACGGCACGGCAGAAATATGCGTAACGCTCACCGTCGTCGTAGCTTCCGTAAAGGGACGGACGGGCGAAGTAATACTCGTTATCGATGAAATAATAAGTAACTCCACCCATTTCGTATGACCAAACACCGCAGTAAAGCCGACGCCACGAAAGCGAAACGGTAAACTCGGCAAGGAGTGTCATCTTTTCTTTATATTTCTCGGCGACACTTTTATACATCGGCAAAACGACACGCACATCCACCTCACCCGTCTTATTAAGTGCAGACGGAAGTGAGCCGAGCACGTCACCGAGTCCGCCCGTTGCCGCAAAAGGGGATGCCTCCGAGCCGACAAAAAGAATTTTCTTCATATCACACCATCCGTCCTTTCTCTATAAAGAACGGCAGGGATTCATGTCCCGAGAGCGTACGTCCGTCACGAATGATAGCGTTTTTATCGGAGATGACGCAGTTCAAAAAAACATTCTCGCCCGTGAACGTCCCCTGAAAGAGGATGGAATTTTTAACAGTCGTACCCTTGCCGACCTTGACTCCGCGGAAAAGGATCGAATTTTCAACCGTACCCTCGATAACACAGCCGTCCGCAACGAGCGAATTTGAAACTCTCGCCGTGTCGCTGTACTTCGCAGGAACGGAGTTCTGTACCTTCGTATAAATGGGACGGTTTCTGATCCCGAAAAGCTTATCACGGTTTTCACCGCTCGAAAGAAGCTCCATCGAATGATAATAGTAATCGGCAAGTGAACCGATCGTCGCAAAATAACCGTCATATCTGTAAATGCGGTAACGCCGTCTTGCGGCACCACGCGCTAAAATGTCACGGCTGAAGCTTGTGTAACCGTGTGCAATGGCATCGAGCACGACACTCTGCAGATATTCCCTGCCGACAACGAGAATGTTGAGATCAATATCGCGGTATCCCGTAACATTCGTCGGATATGCGTTAACGTCTGTGATGCGTCCCGTATCGTCCGAGTCGATTATAACGCTCCTTGCACTCACCTCACGAGTCAGAAGTACACGTTTCACAGCAAGCGTTATATCAGCACCGCTTTCGATATGATCGCTTATCATGTCATTAAGATCAATGTTACAGATAACGTCACAGTCGGAAAGTACAACATAATCGCCCGTGAAACGCGAGAGCGAATAGTTAACGCTTTTCAGTGCTTCGAGACGGGTGTTGTAGAGCTGATTGTGGTCGTTCGAAAAGGCTGTCATATACGGCGAGAGGATCTTTATACCGCCCGAACGTCTGGCAAGATCCCAGTCCTTACCCGAGCCGATGTGACCGAGGAGAGACTGATAGTTATAGTGAGTTATGACGTTTATCGCAGTTATTCCCGAGTTGACCATATTGGAAAGCGCGAAATCGATAAGTCTGTACCTGCAGGCGTACGGAACGGATGCCATAGTACGTCGGCGTGTCAGCTCGGAGATGTTTTTATCGTGAAGATTTGAGAAAATTATACCTTGTACCAACATAATAAAATCCCTTTCCTATGCCTTTATATGCTCTTTTACATATGAATCGTTGACCATCGCACCTGCAGGAATGACCGTCCCGCCGCCGATAACAAGACCGCCGCCGACAAGCGTTATACCGCGTCCGCTTCCCCTGTCCTCGCCGACGGTCGCTCTCTCGCCGATCACGGTTTTTCCGTCAATGATCGAATAACGTACAATCGCACCCTCTTTAACCTGCGTGTCATTCATAATGATCGAGCCGCAGATGTGTGCACCGCGTTCAACCGTGACACCGCTGAACAGTATCGAGTTTTCAACCGTGCCGTAAACCTCACAGCCCTCGGTTATGATAGAATTTGTAACCCTCGCACCAGAACCGATATAGTGAGGTGCACGCGCAAGATTTCTTGAATATATCCTGTGCTCGGTGTCAAAAAGATCAAAAACGGGCGAGTCTCCGAGGAGATCCATATTAGCCTCCCAAAGACTTTCAACCGTTCCGACGTCCTTCCAGTACCCATCAAAGCTGTAAGCATACATCGCCTCACCGCCCGAGAGCATTGCAGGAATAATATTTTTGCCAAAGTCCTTTGAGGACTCGGGATTCTTCTCGTCTGCGATAAGATATTCACGAAGTAAACGGCGATCAAAGATGTATATGCCCATTGAAGCCTTCGTGCTTTTCGGATTCGCAGGCTTTTCTTCAAATTCGAGTATACGTCCCGACTCGTCTGTGTTCATGATACCGAAACGGCTCGCTTCCTCTATCGGAACGTCAATGACCGCGATCGTCGCACCGGCGTTCATCTTCTTGTGGAAATCGAGCATTTTGGAATAGTCCATCTTGTAAATGTGATCTCCCGAGAGAACGAGAACATAATCGGGATCGTATCTGTCTATAAAGTTAAGATTCTGATATATCGCATTCGCCGTACCGCGATACCAATCCGCCGAGGTCTTACCCTGATAAGGCGGCAGAACCATAACGCCACCCGTAAGTCTGTCAAGATCCCACGGCTGACCGTTTCCGATGTACTCGTTTAAAACAAGCGGCTGATACTGCGTCAGCACTCCAACCGTGTCGATTCCCGAGTTAACGCAGTTTGAGAGAGTGAAATCAATGATGCGGTACTTTCCACCGAACGCCACGGCAGGCTTCGCGGTTTTCTCGGTCAGCGTATATAGTCTGCTTCCCTGACCGCCGGCAAGCAGCATGGCAACACATTCTTTTTTATTATGCATAAGATACCTCCATGATGTTATATAGTTTTATTTTCATTTCTTCGCCGCACGAATTGTCGGCATAGGTTTTAATATCACCGCCGAAAGTCCGGGAAGCGTCACCTTTAATTCGCGTGTACCCTCGATCATTTCCATAGTTTCAAGGACACCGCTGTTCAAGCGCCCCATACCGCCGAATTTGGTGTCATCGGAATTAAAGACCTCGGTGTACCTCACGTGATCAAGATTAACAACCGTGAAGCCCTCACGATCCACGGGAGAAAAATTAAGCAACACGATGAGCTCGTTTCCCTTTATGTCGCGACGACGGTAAGCGATGACGTTAAGCTCATTCATATCGGGGTATATCCATTCAAAGCCCTGCCAGGAAAAGTCAAGCTCCCATAACGGCTTCTCGGAAAGATAAAAATTATTGAGCGCGGCAGTATAGACCTGCATATTTCTGTGAGAGTCGTAGCCCGTCATAAACCATTCAAGCTGATTTTCGTAATCCCATTCACGAAACGGCGCATATTCACAGCCCATAAACGTCAGCTTCTTACCGGGATGCGTCATCTGGTAGGCAAGAAAAACTCTCATACCTGCAAACTTCATACCGTAATCGCCGAACATTTTGTCAAGCAGTGACTTTTTTCCGTGTACGACCTCGTCATGTGATACGGGGAGAATATAGTTTTCCGAAAGCGAGTACATCATCGGGAAGGTCAGCTTGTCGTGATGATATTTACGGAAGATCGGATCGGTCGAAACATAGTCAAACGTGTCATTCGCCCAACCCATGTTCCATTTGAAATTGAAGCCGAGACCGCCGTCGTGTGCAGGCTTTGTGACCATCGGCCAGGCGGTTGACTCCTCGGCGATCATGAGTATATCGGGAAACTCCGCGAAGATGACCGTGTTAAGCTTCCTGAAAAACGCGATCGCTTCAAGATTTTTATTGTCACCGTACTCGTTCGGGATCCACTGTCCCGGCTCACGGTCAAAATCGAGATAAAGCATTGATGCAACGGCGTCAACACGCAGTCCGTCGATGTGAAACTCACGAAACCAATAAAGTGCGTTCGAAATGAGGAAGCATTCAACCTCATTCCGTGCCACGTCGAAAAAGCGTGTACCCCAGACCTTGTGCTCCATTCTGTCATGTCCCTGATATTCATAAAGCGGCTGACCGTCAAAATTATAGAGTCCGTGCTCATCCTTGGGAAAATGTGCAGGAACCCAGTCGAGTATGACACCGATACCGACCGAGTGAAGCTTATTGACAAAATAGCGAAAATCCTCGGGAGTTCCGAATCTCGCACTCGGCGAATAAAAGCCGCACACCTGATATCCCCATGAGCCGTCAAACGGATGCTCGGCAATCGGCAAAAGCTCCGCATGAGTGTAACCCATCTCTTTTAAATAAAGTGCCAGCTCGTCCGCTATTTCGCGGTAATTGAGGTAATTTTCACCGTCCTTTGTCGTCAAACCGCCGCGTGTTTTCCATGAACCGAGATGTATTTCATAAATATTCATAGGCGCGGCAAAAAATGCACCACCGCCCGTGACTGTTTTTCTCCTGCGCTTAAGCCAGAGCGAATCCGTCCAGTCAAACGGCTTTTCTTCATATATTCTCGATGCCGTCCCCTTGAGAGTCTGCGAATAACGTGCATACGGATCAGCCTTTAAGTGAACGCCGTTTTTGCCCGTTATGCGGTATTTGTAATTGCTGCCGTCAAGCGAAATATCGGAATGAAACGTATACTCCCAAACGCCCATATCGGTAATGCGTACCATCGGCTCGGACGGCTCCCAGTTGTTAAAATCACCGACCAATTCAACCCTCTCGGCGTTCGGTGCCCAGACGCGGAATGTGTATTCATACTCATCGTACGTGAGCGTGCAGTGACATCCGAGATATTCATATGCACGAAAATTTGTCCCCTGGTGAAAAAAGAAAGGCGCAAGATCGTTTTTCTCGCCCGTTACTTTGCTTTTTGCCATACACTCTGACCTCTCATTTAATCTTTTTCTTGGTTTTGTTTATATTATACCCAACACCCTCAATAAAATTTGTCGAAAGCGGAAGAATAGAAAAAATTTTGTTGCGTGATTCACTTGCCAAAAAAAGAAATGTGCGTTATAATATAATTAACGAACAAATCGGGAGAAAAAGATGCAGGATAAACATTCAATATTACATAAATATTACGGCTACAGCTCATTCCGCGAGGGACAGGAGCCGATAATCGACAATATTTTATCGGGACGTGACATACTTGCGGTCATGCCGACAGGTGCAGGAAAATCCATATGTTATCAGATACCTGCGCTCATGCTTGACGGTATCACGCTCGTTATATCGCCGCTTATATCGCTGATGAAGGACCAAGTCGGCGCACTGAATCAGAACGGCATCCGTGCCGCTTACTTAAACAGCTCCCTGACACCGCGCCAGTACAGAATGGCACTCGACAACGTCCGTCTCGGCGTTTACAAGATAATATACGTCGCGCCTGAGAGACTGATGACAGACGGCTTCCTCGAGCTTGTTGCCGATATGAATATCTCGCTTGTCGCGGTTGACGAAGCACACTGCGTTTCCCAATGGGGACACGATTTCCGTCCGAGCTATACGCATATCGCCGATTTCGTTGCAAATTTCACTCGCCGTCCCGTTGTCGCGGCGTTCACGGCAACTGCAACCGAGCAGGTAAAGCGTGACATCTGGGAGCTGCTTGACCTTTCTTCTCCCTTTGAAATAACGACAGGCTTTGACCGTCCGAACCTCTATTTCGGCGTTACCGACACCTCGGCAAGGCTCGATTACATACGTTCCTATCTCGACGATAATCCCGACAAATCAGGCATTATTTATGCAATGACACGCAAAAACGTCGAGAAAATATACTCAAAGCTCTTCGCGGCAGGCTATCCGATAACATACTATCACGCAGGTCTTTCCGATGCCGAGCGTGCACAGAATCAGGATGAATTCATACACGACCGCAAGCCGATAATCGTCGCGACAAACGCGTTCGGTATGGGCATCGACAAGCCGGACGTTGAATTTATTATTCACTATAATATGCCGCTTTCGATGGAGGCGTATTACCAGGAAGCAGGCAGAGCAGGCCGTGACGGAAGTAACGCAGACTGTATCCTGCTATACTCCGCCGCCGACATTCACACGGCAAAGTTCCTTATCGAAAACGGCACTGACGAGGACGATGAGCTTGACGAGCGTGAGCGTGAAACCGCCAAGAAACGCCGCTATGAAAAGCTCGAGGATATGATCTCATACTGTAAAACGACCGAATGTTTACGAAGCTATATCCTGCGTTATTTCGGTGAGAAGCCTGCATCGGACCGCTGTGAACGCTGCTCGTCCTGCAGAGGAGAAGCCGAGGTTACGGATGTTACGGATATCGTCCGCGCGGTACGGATGGCAGTGGATATAACGGGCGAGCGTTACGGTGCGGTGTTCATCTCGGATTTTCTTCACGGAATCGACAACGGCAGAATGGCGGCACTCGGCTTCAAAAGAGAGCGTGGCTTTGGTCTGCTTTCCGATACATCAACAGTAATAATCCGCGACGTTATATCACGCATGATCGAATCGGGACTGCTTCTGCGCAGTGAGGGAGACTACCCAACTCTCTCGATCGATCCGTCGCTTGACCGTTTCCTTGCATCGGGCAAACGTCTGACGCTTAAAGTGAAAAAGGCAGAGTCACCGAAAAAGGGCGCAAGACGTTCGGGAGATGTACCGCTTCCGAAGAATATCGACCGCGAGCTATATGAGCGGCTTCGTGCATTCCGTCGTGAAACGGCAGACCGCCGCGGAGTTCCGGCATATGTAATATTCACGGATATGACACTGCGCGAGATATGTGCGTATCGCCCGACGAACGTAACCGAGCTTTTATCTGTCCGTGGGATGGGAGAAGAAAAGGTTCAGAGGTACGGCACGTCGATAATCAATATAATACGAGGTATGGGATAAAGTATCGCGATTGTCGTTTCCCTCGAACTTACGCGAAGTTCGAAGCGGTGCACTTTGAGCTTGCCCTCTCCGACTCGCTACGCTCGCCACCTCTCTCCCACTGGAGAAGGCTTGTGTTAGACTGAGCAGCAGGACGATGTTCAGCAGCAAAACAAGCCATTCGATACACACATTTATACACAAACTCACAAATAACATTCTCGTTTATGGTGCAAAATCTAAATTTTTTGAGAAATTTTCAAAAAACCCTTGATATTTTGAAAGTTTTGTGGTATTATATACGGAGAAATGCTGTTTATACAGCAGTGGGCCCGGCTGCATCAGGCGAAAACCGTTACAGTCAAAGCCTAATGCAGACGAATTTTGAAGGAGGTGAACAGTTTGCCGAACATTAAATCCGCAAAGAAGCGCGTAAAGGTTATCGAAGCTAAAACTCTTCAGAATAAAATGCTCAAGAGCGCACTCAAGACTTCTATGAAGAAGTATGAAGCAGCACTCGCTTCCGGTGATAAGGCTGCAGCCGCTGAAACTTATAAGGCAGCAGTCAAGAAGATCGACCAGGCAGTAGCTCAGGGTCTTCTCCATAAGAACAATGCTGCAAGAAAGAAGAGCAACTATACCGTAAAGCTCAACCAGCTTGGTGCGTAATCGCTCTGTTATATGTAATTTTGGTGATGAAGCTTTTTTCATCACCTTTTTACTTTAATAAGACTCCATATTCTGCCGTATGAATCAACCGCGGATTGCCATATTTCCTCGCCGTCTGTTATTCGGGCAAGCAAAAAACCGCATATCTCACCCGACGGCTCTGCACTGACGTCTGAACGTGTACGCCGCATATCGGAGTAAAAATCGCAAACAAGCGAAAGCTGTTCCTCTTCGCTTACCTTTTCACTCGGATGATCACCAATCCGAATGTAAACAAACTCCTCAAGACTGCCGTCACTCGCGGAAAAGCTCATGCGCAGATTGTCGTTTTGGACGAGCCAAAGATCACCCTCATCAGAAAGCACGGTTTCAAGTGTGCCTGCGTTTTTGCCGAATAACGAGCGTATCGACTGCTTAACGACAGTGTTCGTGTATTCCCTGACCTCGGGCGGTATCGAAGCCTCACCCTGCAGTGACTGTGTTGCAGGTTCAGCAGACTCAAGCCCAAGCTCGTCACTGACTCCCTCAAGCGTCATTGCAATAAGCTCACGTGCCTCTGTGCCGTCGGTGTAATCTATCGAGGCAAGAAGCGAAAACGTGTCCGCAAGCGCCCGTACATATGCCGATGCATCATTATTCTCACGCATACCGCTTGCAAGGTACAAAAGCGGCTCCGTTTCAACCTCTGAGGGCAAGCTCATAACGGCATTTTCAAAGCGTACCGACGCACTGTAACGTCCCTCATCATCGTTTGCAGCACTCCATTCGTCAAGTGCATCGGCGCAGAGTGCGAGCGATTCGTGGCAGTTTTCAAGCTCATTTGTGTGAATACGGTTTTCCTGATTTGTTATGATCATCCCCATAACGGCACATATGAAGGTGAGCGACAGAATAAAAATATATGAAATGCGCATATCGCGAAGATTAACGCTATCACGTCTGAACGAACGCATATCCATCCTCCCCGTAATTTCGATAATATTATTGTAACCGCAACTGAAAATTTAATTCGGAGACAGATTATGAATACAGAAAAAGATATAAACATCGTCTTGGTTGAGCCGGAAATCCCCCAAAACACCGGTAACATTGCACGTACCTGCGCGGCAACGGGAGCGGCACTTCACCTTGTCCGTCCGCTCGGCTTTGAGATAGACGATCGCAAATTAAAACGTGCCGGACTTGATTATTGGGACAAGCTCGACATCACGTATTACGACGGACTTGACGATTTCTTCACCAAAAATCCCGAGGCAGAATTTTACTGCTTTTCAACCAAGGCGAAATATACATATACGGACATAACATACCCGAAAAAGGTCTTTTTAATGTTCGGCAAGGAAACAAAGGGACTGCCCGAGGAGCTGCTTTATGCAAATCCCGAGCGCTGTGTACGAATCCCCATGCGTGACACCCTGCGTTCCCTCAACCTCTCAAATTCTGCCGCAATTGCCGTTTACGAGGTGCTTCGTCAACGTGACTTTGAGGGACTGCGTCCTGACGGTGAGCTGACACAGTTCAGATGGGAATAATAATTTATTATGATAATTAACTAAAGCTATTGACATTTTATCTCCAATGTGATACAATTACTGTGTAAAAATTTACATTGGAGGTATTACAATGAACGGAACAATAACCTGCCCCAATTGTGGAACAGCGTGCAACTCAGCAACAGCATTCTGTCCCAACTGCGGTGCCGCTTTAACAGCACAGCCCGGTGGCTTTGGTGCTCAGCAGCCATATCAGAATCAGCAATTCGGACAATCCTATCAGCAACCGTACCAGAATCAGTTTCAGCAATATGACCCCAACGGTTTCCAGGGATATCAGCAGCCCATGATGGGAGCACCGTCACTTCCCATGAACTGGTTTAAGTTTTTAATTTATTTTGCATTATTTGCAAATGCTGTCCTTAATTTCATCAATGCGATTTTCCAATTCACAGGTCTTCAATATGAAATGGAGGGTGGTCGCGGTTACGCTAGGCTTACATATGAAATCTTTGATGGTTTACAGGCTCTGGATATTATATATGGCATAGTGCTTATTGCGCTTTGCGGATTTGCAATATTTGTTCGTATGCAGCTCGCCGGCTATAAGAGTGACGGACCTAAAATGTTTCTCATTATGTATATAGTCAACGGAGCAGCCGGTTTACTCTATAATATTATCGGAATGATAATCATGTCAAATACTGCCAGATATTGGGGCACAAGTATTGATATGTCAGCTGTTATCGCTGAATGTGTCGGAGTTGTCATCGGAACCACTCTTGCCGTAGTCCTCAATAATATCTACTTCAACAAGCGCAGACATCTCTTTAACAGATAAATACATAACCAAAACAAGACTGTTTCGAAAATGAGACAGTCTTTCTTTTTTGCAACAAAAAAGGACAGCAGATTTTGTCTGCCATCCTGTAGTTATATTTATGATCAACCGATGGATTTGCCAAGTGCCGCAAGGACCGCCTTGATCTTAAGCATAACGCCGTAAAACTCATCGGGAGTGAGCGACTGCTTACCGTCGGAGAGTGCCTTTGCAGGATTATTGTGCACCTCGATCATGAGACCGTCCGCACCTGCCGCAACTGCCGCCAACGCAAGAGGCTCAACAAGCCAGCTGATACCGCCCGCGTGACTCGGATCGGCAACAACGGGAAGATGCGAAAGACGCTTGAGTACAGGTATCGCCGAAACGTCGAAGGTGTTTCTCGTCGCGGTTTCAAAGGTACGTATACCGCGCTCACAGAGGATGACGTTCTCGTTTCCGCCTGCCATGATATATTCGGCACTCATGAGAAATTCCTCGATTGTGTTTGCAAGACCGCGCTTTAAGAGGATCGGCTTCTTTGTGTGACCGAGCTCCTTTAAAAGCTCGAAATTCTGCATATTTCTTGCGCCGACCTGGATAACGTCAACATTCTCGAAAAGCGGAAGATGTGCCGCATCCATGATCTCGGTGACGATCGGGAGTCCCGTTTTCTTTTTTGCTTCAAGGAGAAGCTCGATGCCCTCTGCCTTGAGTCCCTGGAACGCATACGGAGAGGTTCTCGGCTTAAAAGCACCACCGCGAAGAAATGCGGAATCGGCAGCCTTCACACGGCGCGCAATTTCACAGATCTGATCCTCACACTCAACCGAGCAAGGACCGCTGATGACCTGGAAATGACTGCCGCCGATCTTTATGCCGCCAATATCAACAACGGTGTCATCGGGATGGAATTTACGGTTAGCGTTCTTATAAGGCTCCTGTACGCGCTTGACCTCTTCAACGATGTCACTTGTACGCAGGTTATCAATATCTATCTTGGAAGTATCGCCGACGAGACCGATAATCGTCGTATGCAAGCCGTCAACGAGATGTGCCTGCAGGCCGGGAGTTTTTTCAAGCTCGGCGACGAAGCTCGAAACGAGTTCTTTTTTTGTATTCGGTTTGATAATAATAATCATTGTGTAATTTCCTCACAGTCAATTTAATGCAGAATTAATTTTATCACTTTTAGTCTTGAATTTCAATATAAAATCTGAAAAATTGAAAATAAAATAACATTTTAACACAAAATAATACATATTTTGCCGATAATTGTTATAAAAGCTCCTCGGGAATTATAAGCTCGGGCAGCTTTCGCGGCACTCTTTTCAGCGGATCATATATAAACCTGCGGCAGGAATATTCCCTGTCCACCGCACCCTTGTGCTTGCAAAGCATATCCTCTGTACCGGACAGCACCTCGGCATAGCGGCAAAACTCGCAGAATTTCGGCGTTTCGGAATTTTTCTTCATAGTTACGTTCCCTTTCGTATGACGATACAATTATTGTAACACTTCAGGGAGGAAAAGTCAAGGGTTATCTCTCCCCGATTCAAACAAATCGTTAAGCTCGCAGTCGAAAACCTTAACAAGAGCTAAAATATCAATATCCGTAACGAAACGTTTGCCTGCTTCGATTCGCTGCACTGCATTTTTATCAACGTCAAGTCCGGCAAGCTGTAATCTGTCAGCAAGCTCTCGCTGTGATATTTTCATTTGCTTGCGCAATGCGGCAACGTTACCTCCGCAGATATTGTTGAGTCCCTCTTTCGTTTTATTAATAAACATATTTTTATCCCCTTTTTGACATTCAGTGCTTGACAACAAGGATATTATATGCTATAATAATTACGATATTGACACACAGTGAATGTCAATATTAATAAAAATATTTCCTTTGAAAGCGAGGACATTAAAAATGGCATTTTGTTCAAAATGTGGTGCAACGCTTGCAGGCAACGCCGGTTTTTGCACCTCTTGCGGTACTCCAATCGGCACTCCGAACGGTGCTCCGCAGCAATTTTCGGGAATGCAGAATACAGGTAAAATGCATTGCCCACAGTGCAAATCACACAACATTTCCCCGATCAATGAAAGCAGTATAACGGGCGGACTCACGACTCACCACGGTGGAATTTCATCAACTCATTTTTCCAATCAACAGCGTGCATTCTGGATGTGTGCCGATTGCGGAGCGAAATTCAGAAGTATTCCGAGTCTTGAGGAAGAAATTAAAAAAACAAAAAGCACTCCGATCATTTGGACTATTTTTGCAATTTTAGGATTTCTGCTTACCCTCTATATAGGAATTAATTTGGCAAAACCGTTTGGAGCTTTTTTCCTGTTACCATCTTTCGTCGGTGCTCTTATCGCTACCATTCTTTTCGTTATCTTCATATTTGTCTCAAAAAGCAAGCTCAAAAAGATGAGAGCCGAGCTTGAATATCTGAAAATAAATTGCTTTAATTGAGCGGAGGCATTTTGACATGAAAAAGAGAACAAAATCAATTATCGCAGGCTTAGTTGTCGGTGCAACACTTGCAGGTACTTCGCTTATTGCGGCTAACACGATCACGCTTTACAATGTTGTTGCAAACGGAGTTAAGATCGTCATCGATGGGCAGAAGATAACTCCCACAGATGCAAACGGTAACGCAGTTGAGCCGATTATTTACAACGGCACGACATATCTTCCCGTCCGTGCAGTCGCGAACGCATTCGGCAAGGCAGTGTACTGGGACGGTCCGACGTACACCGTTTACCTCGGTGACATGGACGGAAAGCTTGAGTATCCCACGGTGGAACTGCGGGATTTGGAAAGTATTGCGGATGAACATTCGATTGACACCGAACCTGAAGATAATTATGGAACACGATATACATACGCCTTGAAAGGTCATCCGAATCAAACATATGAATATTTAGTCAACATGAAATACAGCAAATTAAAGGGCGTGCTTTACGTCAATGCTGATACAAGCAGTATCTACACCTCAACCTTTGAAATCATCGCAGACGGCAGGAGAATTTACACTTCGCCTGTGCTCGACAAAACATCACGTCCCATTCCGCTTGACATAAACATTACCGGATATAATGACATTAAAATTGTTTTCAAGGGGGATATGTCAAGGCATCTCCGTTTCTCCGATGCAGGATTCTATCAGTAATAATTTTTAATCTGACAGTCGTAAACGCCACGTGTGAACAAGTCCGTTAAAAACGGACAATTGAAAAAAACAGCCTCCTATGGTAGAATTAAAGTACTACTATAGGAGGTTTTGTTATGGCAAGAGAATATCGACACATAGAGGAGTATGAAAAGGAAATTATACAACTGTGG
>JAFTTS010000126.1 GCA_017466685.1 Clostridia bacterium | reverse complement strand
ATATATTTTGCAATGCCGTCGATAATCTCAAGCGGCAGATAGGGATTTGCAAACATCGCCGTACCGACACCGATCGCATCAGCACCTGCAATAAGCATCTCGATCGCATCCTCTGCGCTTGCAACGCCGCCCATACCGAGAAGCGGAAGTGATACCGCCTGACGTACCTGCCAGATCATACGTACCGCAACCGGGAAAATCGCAGGACCGGAAAGTCCGCCGACATTGTTGTGAAGTATCGGACGCTTGGTCTTAATGTCGATTCTCATGCCGAGAAGTGTGTTTATAAGAGAAAGCGCATCTGCACCGCCTGCCTCTGCCGCACGTGCCATTTCGGTGATATCGGTGACGTTAGGCGAGAGCTTGACAATGATCGGCTTCTTTGAGTGGTTCTTGACGGAAGATGTGATCTCATTGACCGTTTTTGCATTTGTACCGAAAGCAACGCCACCCTCTTTGACGTTCGGGCAGGAGATATTCATCTCGATAAGGTCAACATCCGTTTCGGAAAGTCTTTCAGCCACTTTGCAGTAATCGGCAATCGTCGAGCCGGAAATGTTAGCGATGACTGTCGCACCGTCCTTTTTGAGACGCGGCAGTTCTTCGTTAATGAACACGTCAAGGCCGGGATTCTGCAGACCGATCGAATTAAGTATACCCGACGGAGTTTCCGCAATTCGTGGCGGAGGATTACCAAGACGCGGCGCGAGAGTTGTTCCCTTACATTCGATCGCACCAAGCTGCTCCGGCTTATAGTAGGGCGAATATTCCTCGCCAAAGCCGCAGGTGCCGCTGACTGTGACAATCGGATTTTTGAATGTTACACCGGCGAAATTTACCGATAAATCTATATTTTTCATTTCCAAATGATCTCCTTTGAATCGAATACGGGGCCGTCAACGCAAACTCTCTTGTATTTTTCGCCCGTCACGCCGCGGTTGTCCTTGAATGTGGTCTTACAAACGCAGGCAAGACACGCACCGACACCACAGCCCATACGCTCCTCCATCGAAACCTCACAGCGCACACCTGCCTCCTCGCAAATCGCCGCAACAGCCGCCATCATACCGCGAGGACCGCAAACGTACACAACGTCAGCCTCATTATTTGCAAGCGCATCCTTGACAAGTTCAGTTACAAAGCCTTTGCGTCCGCTTGAACCGTCATCGGTGATGATCGAGGTCGCAATACCGTTTGATTCAAAAAGGTCAAGCGAATTTACGAGCGACACATTCCTGAAACCGAACGCCGCCTTTGCCGAGCCGCACGCTTTACCAATCGAGAGAAGCGGATAAATACCGATTCCGCCGCCGACAAGCAGTGCACGCTCACCATCCTTCACCGTAAAACCGTTACCGAGCGGTCCGAGCAGACTGACAAGATCACCCTCGCGGCGTTCTGCCATCCACTTTGTACCCTTTCCGCGCACCTCATAGCAAAGACGCACGCAGTCGCCAACCGTTTCGCAAATCGAGATAGGACGGCGAAGTGTTGTTCCCTCTCCGCACATGATGTGAACGATCTGTCCGGGTTTTGCCGCCTTTGCGATCTCGGGAGATTCGATAAGCATATCGTAAAGCTCTGCCGCGTCGCAAATACGGCGGTTGTGTATAATTTTACCGTTATCTTTTAATGTTTGCATTTGTCTGTCTCCCAAATTAAAGTACAGAATTGATATCGTCACGCATCGCGATTACGGCGTCACGTGTACAAGCCTTGAAGTTTGTTCCGTCGTCGCCTGCCTTCTTGTAAGCACACATGAGAGCACGCGAGGAATTGACGATAGCGCCCGACTTATTTTTATCAAATGCACCGACGATGTCGTTAGCCGCACCGCCCTGTGCACCGTAACCGGGGATAAGGAAGAATGTGTGAGGCATTGCCGCACGAAGCTCGGTTAACTGCTTCGGATATGTCGCACCGACAACTGCACCGCAAGGACTGTAACCCGACTCGCTTACGTAAGGTGCTCCCCATTCTTCAACCTTTGCGGCAACCTTACGGTAAAGTGTACCGTCGCCGATCTCAAGATCCTGGAAATCACCCGAGGACTTGTTCGAAGTCTTAACAAGAATAAACATCGACTTGTCATTCTCTGCCGCGATGTCGATGAACGGCTTTACACCGTCTATACCGAGATAAGGATTAACAGTAACGCAGTCAACGGGAGTCGCCTTTGCGCTCGAATTAAAAAGCTGTGTTTCGCCAATGAAAGCCTTCGCATATGCCTCGGCAGTCGAGCCGATGTCGTTGCGCTTAACGTCAAGAATGATATAAAGTCCTGCCGCCTTGGCATATTCAATGGTACGCTCAAGTGCGATAAGTCCCTCGATGCCGTACATTTCATAGAATGCAGACTGCGGCTTCACAGCGGGAACAAGCTCTGCGGCTGCATCAATAAGTCCCTTGTTAAATTCAAAAATAGCCTCGCCTGCCGCCTTGAAGGTGTCGCCGTATTCGGCAACTGCCTTATCGCGGATATACTGCGGAATATAGTCAAGCACGGGATCAAGTCCCATAACAGTGGGGTTATTTTTCGCTCTGATTTTTTCAATTAACGGTTCAAATGACATGATGATAATTCCTTTCAAATATATAAAAATTAATTAAGTTCAAAAACACATTTTCCGCTTAGGTATGTCGCATCAACACGAGCCGCAAAGGTCATTCCGACAAACGGCGTATTCGTTGATTTACCGCGGAGAGATTCCTTTGTGACGGTGTTCTCGCATCCGAGTGTCACTATAGCGAAATCGGCAGGTGAGCCAACCTCAAGCGTACCGAGCCCGAGTTTATCGAGTCCCGTAATACGCGCAGGGTTGACTGCCATAAGCTCAATAAGCTTTGCAAGGTCAATGTGTCCCTGCATAACGAGGTTTGTATACGACGCCGCAAACGAGGTCTGCAGTCCGATTATACCGTTGAGCGCAGTTTTGACATCGCCCGATTTTTCCTCCGTGGAGTGTGGAGCGTGGTCTGTTGAGATGCAGTCTATTGTACCGTCGCAAATCGCTTCGATAACTGCCTTGACGTCATCCTCCGAACGAAGCGGCGGATTCATTTTGGCGTTAGCACCGTAGTAAATAACATCCGCGTCGGTCAGCGAGAAATAATGAGGACAGGTCTCCGCCGTAACCTTAACGCCGCGTGCCTTTGCCCTGCGGATACAGTCAAGTGAGCCGCGAGTTGAAACGTGACAGATATGAAGCCTTGCGCCCGTTGCCTCGGCGACCATTATATCACGCTCGGTTGCAACATCCTCTGCGAGATTCGGTATTCCGGGGATATTCAGCATACGTGAAATCTTGCCCTCGTTTATCGCACCACCCTTGGCAAGTGACATATCCTCGCAGTGTGACATTATGAGAAGATCATCCTTCGCCGCGTTTTTCATTGCCTCATAAAGAAGTTTTGAGGTCATAACAGGCTTGCCATCATCGGAAAACGCCCATGCACCGGCTTCTTTGAGTGCCGCCATATCGCAAAGCTCCTCGCTTGCAAGTCCCTTTGTTATCGCCGCAACGGGAAAAACTCTGCAGTCGGCGTTTTTTGCCTTGTCTGAAATGTATTCGAGCACCTCGGTGCTATCTGTTGCAGGCTTTGTGTTCGGCATTGCAAAGACAGATGTGACACCGCCTGCCGCCGCACATTTTGAACCTGAAACAATATCCTCTTTGTATTCAAAGCCCGGTTCACGCAGATGCACGTGCAGGTCGATCATACCCGGTATAATAAATCTTCCGCTGCCGTCTATAACCTTATCTGCGGTGAAATCTACCGTCTCACCTCGCGGAGCTATAGCGGCTATGCGACCGTCTTTGACGGCAACCGTACAAATCTCACTGCTTCCGTTTGAAAGTCTTACGCGGCGCACGTTTGTTATCATTAAATCGAAATGTTTGTTCATATTTCTTCTCCCTCAGGTAAGTCTTCCTCGTTTTCATCCGTCGCACGAATACTTTTTACGCGTGCACCCGAATTTTCATATGCGTAAACGTAACCCTCGCCTCTGACCGCACGTATCAGACGAAGTCCCAGCGGTTCATCAAGCTTTGAGCGCAGAAAACGTACATAAACGTCAACTATATTGGTGTCGCGTGCCTTCTCGTCCTGCCACAGATTATGCAGCAGCTCATCACGGGATATCGTTTCGCCGGGACGTGCATGAAGATATTCAAGAAGCGCAAATTCACGTGACGTCAGCTTGACAAGAGTATCACCGAAGCTGACAGTTCTGTCCTCCGGCGATATAATGAGCTGATTTTCCTCATATTCGCCATCATCCGCCCTCTCGCAGATATCGGTTATAAATCCGCGAAGCTCCGAAAGCGAAAACGGACGTTCAAGAAGCAAAACTCTGACCTGCTCCGGCATCGCGGCACTAAGCAAACCGCAATCAATGAAAATCGCCGCACGCAGACGTCTTATCGGCGGAAGCTCACAAAGTCCCTCTGCAGCGAGGATGTGATAGTCCTTTGCACCCTCCTCAGCTTCGATAAGTCCGAGCCGCAAAAACTCAAGCTGTAAGAATCGTCCGTAAAGTGGATCGGATGCCATGACCTTGAATTTTAATTTTTCCATACTGATCACCATTTTATCTTTTCACTCGCAACTTCACGCTCCATAAAAAGCGTCACCTCATCGCCCTCATATCCGAGCGAATAAGCAAGTGCAAGCTTCATATATGCACATTCGTTTGTAAGCGCAAATATCGGCTTCATACCGCGATTCACAAGCTCCGCCGTCGTTGAATATGTTCCCGATGACGCTCTCATATGCTCAGGAAGCGGCGACAAGTATACGTCAATACCGCGTTTTTTGCACACGTCGAGCAAATACAGTGCCGAATGGCGTGTGTAACCGTCTCTCACGCTTGAGCGCTCAACACAAGCCGTCGCCGAATGGTAGCTTCCGTGAAGTATCGCACGAATGTCGGATGACGGACTATACGCAGAATAGTCGATACCAACATACGGTTCGATTCTCATAACACACTCGTCAAGCCGTTTCAGCGCACCGATGAGCGGATATTCCGCCTGCACCTTATACGGTTTAGCCTCCAAGTACGGACACATATCATGAGAGAAGAAATCGCCCGTAAAATTGGCGCACTGTCGCAGGTGAGCACCGTGATGCAGATATATCACACCGTCCGAGTTTCGGTAAGGCACATAAACACCTGCACCAAATCCTCTCTCGGCAAGCTCGACTGCCGCACGGAAATTGTCATGACCGTTTGCTCTCTCGTCCGTCAGCGTATAATCGCTCGAAACGAGGAAGATCGGCTTCTTCCACCAGCCTGCAAGTGTGAGTGAAAGTAAGCTTGACGTATATGCAAGCGTATCTGTACCGTGTGCAACGATGATGGCAGAATACTCATCCGGATCGATCTCCGAAAAAGCTTCAAGCAGACGATTAAGGCGTCCAAAGGTCATATTTTCACTGAGAATATCAAGCGGATGAGAATATTCAAATTCAACGTCGGCAAAACCATCACGGTAAAGACGCTCGGCAAGAAGCGAGACGGTATTTTTTCCGTTTGCGGCAAGGTGACCGTTTTCGTTAACGGTGGTGCTTATAGTTCCACCCGTCATCATGATAAGGATTTTCATGTTAATCCTCCGAATTATTGCGCAGCCTTGTCGAGCTCCGCTTTTATTTTTTTCATGTCGATAAGCATATCCTCTTTTTTGTGAGGATCGCGAAGAAGCGCAGAGGGATGGTAAACGGCACATATACGCTTACCGTTTCTCTCATACCACATACCATGCTCTTTTGTAATCTTAAAGTCAGGCTTTATGAGTCTCATTGCGGAAATTCGTCCGAGGCAGACAACAAGCTCGGGATCGATAAGCCGTATCTGCTCATCAAGATAACCGATGCAGGCATCCT
>JAFTTS010000125.1 GCA_017466685.1 Clostridia bacterium | reverse complement strand
GTTCTCGAATCTCTTGAACCCGTCGCATAAAAGCGTCCCGACCTCATCGAGGCTGGCATTTTCGATCGTATGGTAGAGCCTGAGCGTCAGATTAAGTTCAGAGTAAGCTGGTTTGACGACAACGGCAAGGTCCAGGTTAATCGCGGCTATCGCGTACAGTTCAACTCCGCAATCGGTCCTTACAAGGGCGGTCTGCGTTTCCACCCCACAGTTAACGCTTCCATCATGAAGTTCCTCGGCTTTGAGCAGACCTTCAAGAACTCCCTCACCGGTCTTCCTATGGGCGGCGGTAAGGGCGGTGCTGACTTCGATCCCACCGGCAAGTCCGACGGAGAAGTTATGCGTTTCTGCCAGAGCTTCATGACCGAGCTTGCAAAGCACATCGGCGCAGATACCGACGTTCCCGCAGGTGATATCGGTGTTGGTGCACGCGAAGTCGGCTATCTCTTTGGTCAGTATAAGAGACTTCGCAACGAGTTCACCGGCGTTCTCACCGGTAAGGGCTTCTCATACGGCGGCTCGCTCATTCGTCCCGAGGCAACCGGCTTTGGTGCAGTTTACTATGCACAGAATATGCTCGCTTCCTTCGGTGAGGACGTTAAGGGCAAGACCTTCGCAGTATCCGGCTTCGGTAACGTTGCTTGGGGTACAGTACAGAAGATCACCGAGCTCGGCGGTAAGGTTGTAACGATCTCCGGTCCCGACGGTTACATTTACGATGAGGACGGCGTTAACACTCCCGAAAAGATCAAGTTCATGCTTGAAATGCGTGCTTCTAACCGCAACAAGGTTCAGGACTATGCAGATAAGTTCGGCGTTCCCTTCTATGCAGGCGAAAAGCCCTGGGGAACAAAGGTTGACGTTATCATGCCCTGCGCAACACAGAACGAAGTCAGAATTGAAGACGCTCAGAAGATCGTTGCAAACGGCGTTAAGTATTACGTTGAGGTTTCCAATATGCCGACCACAAACGAGGCTGTTGCATACCTCAAGGCAAACGGCGTAGTTGTTGCTCCTTCGAAGGCAGTAAACGCAGGCGGCGTTGCAGTTTCCGGTCTCGAAATGAGCCAGAACTCGATGCGTTACAGCTGGACTGCAGAAGAAGTTGACGCAAAACTCAAGCAGATCATGAAGAACATCTTTGATGCTTCCGTTGCTGCTGCAAAGGAATACGGCATGGAGGGCGACCTCGTTGCAGGTGCTAACATCGCAGGCTTCCTTAAGGTTGCCGAGGCAATGAAGGCTCAGGGTATCGCTTATTAATCAGGATACATAAAAAATCAATCCACTCGTTAATTCGGGTGGATTTTTGTTTTGCCGATAAAATAAAGACAGCCGCTATGCCTTAACATAACGACTGTTTTGTTTCATTAATGGAAGAAATTATACGACGAAGCACCGAACTTAACGATAGCTTCAACCGTCGCACCGAGGAAATCTGCGTTACGTGCCGCATAGCTTTCAACACTGTCCGCAGCGTTTGCCAGAGCCACGCCATCTGCATTGTAAACCGTACAGCTTACGAGCGACTTATAGTCCGCAACTGCCATACCGGTAATCGACACCTGACACAGTGTGCTGTTGTACTTAATAAAATCAGCACCCTCGATTCTGACTTCCTTATCGTTTCCGTAATGATCGGTGTAGGTTGCGATCGCATAGAGACTGCTGTAATCAGTACCGACCGCGCTGTTCTTGAATACGAGGTCAAGCTGAATTTCACCTGCAAGAGTCAGCGTTGTTCCTGCGTAACCTGTACCGCTGATACGGTTATCGGTCATTTCAACAGCTTCAGTCGCCATTGCACGCTGTGCCTCGGTAAGATCACGGTTTGCAAGATTTTCCGTGTCGTAACCAAACTGCTCCTGTGCCGCCGCACCGTAATTGAGCATATCGACATACAGCGTACAGAGCTTTGCGTTACCTGCCGCGTTACCGTTGAGCTTACTGAGTGCGGTTGAAGCAAGGCTCTCGCTTCTTTCGTTGGTAAGTTGCTGACCGTATGCGTTATAGAACACGGCTGTCACCTTATCGTTCATCTGCTTTGCAGTCATTCCGGTGAACTTTGCGGTGTAGATGCTCCCACTGTAAAGCGTCCACTCGGATTGCGGAACAGTCACAGTCTCGGAAGGTCTGCCGTCTGCATATTCGATGGTCATCTCGGCATAATTGTCAGTGTCGGTGAGCTTTGCGGTGTCGATTGCAAAGTCGATCGAAAGCGTACTGCCGAGTGTCATCGTTACACCTGCGAGGTCGAAGGGGACGGGTTTCGCTTCAAGTGCAACAAATGTGATACCGTTCTCACTCGCATATGCTTCGGCAGTCGAGCCTGCATAACCGTGAAGCTCAAAGCTATCAACGACACCGTCACCAAAATGGTCGTTGAACACATATGAGCCAAATGTCACATCCTCCGAGTAAATTGTCACTTTTTCGAGAGTTTCGTAACATACAAATGCGTAATCTCCGATGCTCGTTACACTTTCGGGAATCTCGATGCTCGTGAGCTTATCATAGCCGTAACCGCTGAATGCATCAGATCCAATACTCGTTACTGCATCACTGATAGTCACAGTTGAAATCTGACTTCTGTAATGAGACCACGAGGGGGTCGTCATAGGAAGATCACAAGGAATGTAGCCAACACTGAACCAATTCCACATATCGCCTGTGCCGTCGATCACAAGCTCACCGTCATCGTAGAGCGTCCAAGTGAGATCGTCACCGCATTCACCCGAAGCTGTTACAGCACGTTCATTAAGCAACACCTCGGTATCCTCTGCGGCAATTGCTGTTCCCTGCCCGACAAGCAAGATCGCCGCAAGAAAGAGAACCATAATCTTTCTGATTGCTTTTTTCATAATTATCCTCCATAAATAATTATAGATATAATTCCACCAATTATCATTATATACCAACTTCAAAGAAAAATCAAGTACCTCTGTCCTTTTTTTGCAACAAATGAATATCCCCTGCCGTTTTTGACAGGGGACAATGTTATATTAGTGGAAGTAGTTGTACGACGAAGCACCGAACTTAACGATGGTGTCAACTGTCGCACCAAGGCTTGCGGAGTTACGGTTAGCATAGCTTCCAATGCCGTCCGCAGCGGAAGTTATCTTCGTTCCGTCTGCCTTGTATACGGTACAAGTTACAAGTGCCTCATAATCTGCAACTGCCATACCCGTAACGGAAATCTGACAATGCTTGCTGCTGTACTTGATGAAGTCAGAGCCTTCAATTCTGATTTCCTTTGCGTTTCCGTAGTGGTCGGTATAGGTTGCGATTGCGTAAAGGTTCGTGTAGGTTGAACCGACTGTGCTGTTGTTGAATACGAAGTCAAGCTGGATCGCACTTTCAAGAGTAAGGGTGGTTCCCGCATAACCTGTACCGCTGACACGGTCGTTCGAGGTTTCAACAGCTGTCGTTGCCCATGCCTGATGTGCCGCTGTGAGGTTGCGGTTAGCAAGGTTTTCTTCATCGTAACCAAACTGTGTCTGCGCAGCCGCACCGTAGTTAAGCATATCTACATATACCGAACGGAGCTTAGCATTGTTTGCTGCACTGCCGTTGAGCATACGCACTGCATAAGTTTCAATACTGTCGCTCTTGGTGTTGGATACAATCTGGCCCTTTGCATTGTAAACAACCGCGGTTACAACGTCGTTCATCTGCTTAGCCGCCATACCGGTGAACTTAGCGGTGTAAATCTTGCCGCTGAATACTGTCCACTCAGACTGCGGTACGATTATCGTATCGGAAGGACTTCCGTCTGCATGAACGATGGTCATCTTCGCATAGTTGTCTGTGCCGGTGAGGTTTGCGGTGTTGATCGCAAAGTCGAGCGAGAGACTTGCGCCGAGCGTCATGGTAACGCCGGAAAGATCAAACTTCTTGGTTATTGCTGTGTAAACGTTGTAAGCTTCATCGCTTTCGATAAGCTCATAGCCTGTACCTGCAACAATTACTGCAGTGAAGCCGTTCTTGATGATCGAAACTTCCTTGGTTACGGTAACTTCATCAGTGATGTCTGCAAGGAGCGTGATGTTACCGGAAGCTGCGAGTGCCTCCTCGAGGGTTGCATAGGAGGTTTCGCCAATCTTTGCAACGTAGACTATGGGAGCGTCAAGTGAAACAAACGTAATGGAATTATCATTTGCGTATGCTTCTGTTGTAGAACCGTTATAACCGTGGAGCTCAAGGTCTGCTGAAGCTCCATCGAATACTACAAATCCATATACTACATCGGTCGATTCAACAACAACCTTTGTAAGCTTGGATGCAGAAGCGAATGCACCGTCAGAAATTGCGGTAACAGTTTCGGGAACGGTATACTCGGTAATCGAGCTGTTTGCCGGGAAACAAATGAGTGTTGCTGCATTCTTGTCAAGAAGAACGCCGTCATCGCTCGAATAAGCGGTGTTGTCTGCGTCAACATTAATGCTGCTGAGGCGTACACATCCTGCAAACACATTTGCACCGATTGTTGTAACGCTTGCAGGGATATCGATCGAATCAAGGAGTGAGCATCCGTCGAATGCGCTGTCGGAAATAGTTGTTACTCCGTTCGGAAGCTCAACAAATTCAAGAGCAGTACAGCCGTAGAATGCGGATTCGCCGACGGTTTCAACGCCGCTGCCGATGCTGAGTACCATAAGCATGGTGCAGTTGCTAAATGCGGAATCTCCAATTACTGCAACATCTGCGCCGAATGTAACATCGACAAGAGCCGTGCAGTTGTTGAATGCGTAGTTACCGATGGTGGTAATACCGTCGCCGATAACGACCGCAGCAATATCAGCCGCATAAGAATTCCAAGGAGCCGCATTGCTTGCAGTCCAGTCATACATTGCGCCGCTTCCCTCGATTTCGAGAGTGCCGTCATCGTAAAGTGTCCATGTAGCTGCTGTGCCGCAATCGCCGGAAGCAACGACGTTACGGATTACGATAATAGAGAATCTGTGTCCGTTTTCAGACGCATACGACTGTGCGGTGGAATCGTTATAACCGTAAATAGTGAAGCTTGAGGGCGTTCCGTCGAATACAACGAAGCCGAACGAAGCGAACATTGCTTCAACGGTAACCTTAGCGAGCGAAGTACAGGAAGCAAACGCCATGTCACCGATTTCGGTCACCGATTCACCCATATAAACGCTCTTGAGGTTTGCAGCACTTTCAAAAGCACTTGCTGCAATTGTTACAACGGTTTCGGGGACATCATAAGAGGTCGCCGCACTACCTGCAGGATACTGAACAAGCTTGGTCATATCTGCGGTAAAGAGAACGCCGTCAGCATCACTTGTATAGTCAGCATTGTCTCCATCAACAACAAACTTTGTGAGAGCGGGACATCCTGCAAAAGCACCGTCCTCAATGGTTGTTACAGTCGAGGAGATATAAACCTCTGCGAGGGTATCACAGTAACCGAATGCGCTCGATGCGATGGTTTCTACGCCCTCGGGAATAGTAACGGTTGTAAGCTCTTTGCATCCGCTGAAGGTATTACCTGCTATCGTTGTCAGACCTGCCGAGAGCTTGAGATCGCTGAGTGCAGTACACCAGTAGAACGCAGAAGCACCGATTGTTGCAACGCTATCAGGAATATCGATCGCGGTGAGAGCGGTACAACGACGGAATGCATAGCTTCCGATGGAGGTTACGTCGTCACCGATGAATACTTCAGCAAGTGCTGCGCAGTTACTGAACGCATAGTTACCGATGGTGGTAATTCCTGCGTTAACGGTAACAGATGTGATCTGATCACGGTAACTGTACCACGGTGCAGTCGAGCTGCCGGTATAGTTGTACATAGCACCCGTGCCGGTGATATCAAGCTCGCCATCCTCATAGAGAGTCCAGTTTGCAGCCGCTCCGCAAGCTCCGGAAGCAACAACTGTACGGTCTGTGAAGGAAACAAATGTATACGAGTTTTCAGATGCATAAGTCTGTGCAGTCGAGCCGCTGTGACCGTAGATCACGAAGTTTTCGGCAGCTCCGTCAAATACGCCGAGACCGAAGCCTGTGTTGCGTGCATTGACTGTAACCTTTTCAAGGCTCGGACAGTATGCGAATGCAGAATCGCCAACGGTGAGAAGATTATCGCCCAGAGTAACAATTCTGAGAGCCTGATTTCCTTCAAATGCGCTTCCTGCAATTGCGGTAACGGTTGAAGGAGCAGTGTAAGCGGTTCTTGTGCTTGCGACAGGATACTGAATGAGAGTGGTCATCTCTTTATTATAAAGAGCGCCGTATGCATCAACAGTAAAGCTTTCGCTTGCAGCGTCAACGGTAAATCCGGTAAGTGCGGTACACGAAGCAAACGCTGTGTCGCCGATAGTGGTTACGCTTGCGGGGATGTTGACAGATGTGATCTGCTCGCAGTAAGCGAATGCACCTGCACCGATCGAAACGAGACCTTCATTGAGCTTCAATTCGGTAAGGCCCGAGCAGCCGCTGAAGGCATTGTCGCCGATGGTAGTTACACTTGCAGGGATATTCATGCTCTCAAGAGCGGTACACCAGTAGAATGCGGAATCACCGATAGATGTAACCGTAGCGGCAAACTCAACATCTGCAAGAGCTGTGCAACGACGGAATGCATAATTTCCGATAGAGGTTACGCCCGAGTTAAGAACCACCTTTGTGATGCTTGCACGGTGAGTATCCCATGTCGCGGGAGAAGATGATGTATAATCGTACATCGCACCGATGCCGTTTATCTCGAGTATGCCGTCCTCATAAAGGATCCAGCCGAGATTTTCTCCGCATTCGCCCGAAGCAATAATGGGACGGTCTTCAAGAGCAACGAAGGTGTAACCCTTGGAGGATGCAAAGGTTTCTGCGGTCGTTCCAGTATAGCCGTAAACAGTCGGAGCAGCCGCACTGCCGCCGATTGCAGCGGAAGCAAATGTAAGATTGCGTGATTTAACTGTAAGCTTTGTTACAGCGGAGAAATCGGTAAAGGAGTAGTTGCTGATCGTTGCAACACCAGCCTCAACGGTAACAGAGGTAATATATGCACGGTATGCGTGCCACGGTGCATCGGAAGCCTTTGCCCATACGGTCATATCGCCGGCACCGGTGATAACGAGTTCACCGAGATCGTTGAGCGTCCACATAAGACCGTCGCCACATTCGCCGGAAGCACTGATCGCTCCGGTACCTGTGAGAGGCACGAAATTGTGACCGTTTTTAACTGCATAAGCATGAGCGGTCGAACCGAGGTATGCATAAACGGTGAAGCCGCTTGCAACACCCTCGAAAACGTCTGCTCCGAACTCTGCATCGCGTGAATAGATCGTTGCGCTTGCAAGATTGTCACAGTATGCGAATGCATAAGCGCCGATCTCGTCAACGCTTTCGGGAACAGTGACACTTGTTAAGTCAGCGCAGTGTCTGAACGCCCAGATTCCGATGGAGGTTATACTCTCGGGAATGCTTACGGTTGTCAGGTTGTCACATCCGTAATATGAGAGTCCGCCGATAGCAGTTGAACTATCCGGGACATTGGCAGAGGTGATCGTATCACATTCATAGAATGCAACTCCGCCGACATAAGAAACTGTTTCGGGGATGTCAAGATCCGGAAGACTTGTACATCCGCTGAATGCGTTATGACCGATGAAGGCAACGCTGTCGGGTATATTAATAGTTGTAAGAGCCGGGCAGGTGTCGAACGCATTGTAGCCGATCGAGGCAACACTGTTTCCGAGCTGTACGGTCGTCAGGGATTCACACCACCAGAACGCTCTGTTTCCGATAGAAGTGACCGTGTCGCTGAGCTGTGCGCTGACAAGGTTTGCCAGATTGTAAAATGCACGTTCACCAATTCCGGTGACACCCGAGGCAACAACGACCGAAGTAATCTCATTACGATATGTATACCACGGAGCCGGAGTTGACCATGAATAATCCGGCATGGCACCCGTTCCGCTGATATAGAGCTCGCCCGAATCGTAGACTGCCCACGAAAGAGCTGTACCGAATGTACCCGAAGCCACAGCTGTTGCCGTTGCTGATGTGGTGTAAAGCTCCACGCTCGGTGTATTTTCGGTTGCTTGCGAATTTGCTTCGCCGATGTCACTTGCAAAAACTCCGCCTTGCGGCACGATCAACGCCGCGGCAAGGAGCATGCTGACAATGCTTCTTGATAATTTTCCCATTACCGTCCTCCTGAAGTAAAATAGCAATTGTTATGTGTAAAATGTGATGCGCATATTACAAAAACGCACCCGACTTTACTTAAATATAGATATAGCTATCCGAGTATAATCCGATTATAATTATACCACAAGATTCAAATAAAATCAATCCTTTTTTTGCAATTCATGTATAATGTACAAAACATTATCAAAAACAAAGTGGAAATTCCGCAAATTTTGTGAGATAAAGAAAAAAACATCCGCCGTTTATTTGGCGGACGAAAGGATATATGCAGCTTTAAACGCTTCGCGGCAGAGAGGTTGCAATATCTCCCATGAACGAGGCTTCATCATAGAGCTGTACAGCCGTTTTGTGTGCCGCACAGTCGTAATCAACAATTGAGACAGAAGCATTACGCACCCAACCGATCTCCTGCATTTTTTCGATAGGTGCATGACACCACTCGCAGGCAAGGGCACGTATGGGAGTTGCGTGTATTGCGAGGAGCACGGTTTTTCCGTCGTTTTCAGCGGCAATTTTCCAGACCTCGGCACGTATACGCTCTGCAAGTGCTTTAACACTTTCACCGTTATCGGGACAGGAATTACCGAGATCAAGGCACCACGTTCCAAAGGTCTCCTTATATTTTTCGAGAAGCTCGGTAAAAAGTAAATTTTCCCAGTCACCTGCAAATATCTCGCGCAGTCCAGCGCACGGTGTAACCTCAATATTGTGAGGTGCGGCAATGATTTTACCAGTTTCATATGCGCGTGAAAGATCGCTCGAATAAGCAGCATCAATGTGTGTATCTTTAAGATATTCCGCAGTTTTACCTGCCTGTTCACGTCCGAGATCAGTAAGCGGACCGTCGGTCTGACCGTAAAAACGGCGTTCAAGATTGCCGAGGCTCTGACCGTGACGGACAAATATCATTCGTGTCATTGGGTGTACCTTCTTTTCTTTTTTGATATTATTATTTTATCATAACAAAGCGACATTGTCAAGAAAGAGATGGAGATAAATTGCAGTTTATCGCAAATAAAAGGAGCCGCCCGATTTTGAGAGCAACTCCCTTGTATTAATTTCAGATATCGATAACAACCATAGAGTGGAGATCTACCTTGTCAACGTTTGCAATAACCTTGCCGTTTTCATACTTGTACGCAATATCGGTTTCGGTAAGCTTTGCATCCTTGCAGTCAACGCGGTATACACGCTTCGGTTTGGTGGGAACATTCGCAGTAAGCTCAACGCCGTAGACAGGAATAATATCCTCAATGATCTCGACGTTATCACCACGCTTGGAGGTATGAGCGAACAAGAGATGTGCAACGTATCTGTTCTCTGCCGCCTGATGAGTGTATGTAACAACACCGCGGTCGGGCAGATTGTTAACAAGAACCGAGCGCTCATCGCCAATGAGAGATTCCACAAGGTGGAGAACGAGCTCCTTAACGTGATATTCACCCATCTTCGCATAGTCGGTGAAAATGTTCCATGCGATATAAGCGGTATTATCGGTAAGAACAACCGCAGGACGGTCTGCACCGGGGTTGTTCGGAGTGTGCTGATGCGAACAGAAATGCTCGACGGTACGGTTGAAGTAAGAATCCTCAAGCAGTGCCTCAACGCTTCCCTTTGTTGCAGAAATATTGTATGCCTGCTGATACATGATATAAGCGGTACGTCCGTTTATTGCCTCGTATTCGGGGATCATGTAGTTCGGGATGAACTCGTTCTCGCCCTCATACTTAACACCGAGATCAAGCATGAACTCATCAGCATCCTTCTTCATACCGGACTTACCGGAGCAGATCACCTTACCGCCACCTGCAATGTAAGCCTTGAGCTTGTCAGCCATAGCGTCATCAAGACGTCCGTAGTCCGCAAGAATAACAAGCTTATACGGTGTAAGATCCTCAAAGTGGTCAACGATGTTAAAGAGGTACTTACCCTCAAGAAGTATTCTCGATGCACCCATATCGGAGGTGAGGAATTCGCCGCCTCTTGTGTGGTTAAGTGCCTCACAGCTGAGGATAGCAACATCGGCAATATGCTTCGCGTCACGAACATACGGCTCCTTTGCCTCAACCTCGGCATATGCCTTACCGATAAGGTTGTATGTAGACATATTCATTTCGCCGTTCGGGTGGAGCTGGTCACCGATCGAGCACTTAGCACCCTGAGAGATCGAGAGTGCCGCTTCATAACGAAGTGCGTTTGGATGCTTGAAGCCGCCGAATTCACCCCATGACTTGTGGAACTTACCGGTCATGCCGAGATATTCCATGCCAAGCGTACGGCTGTATGCTGCGGACATCGGGAAGTGGTCATATCCCCAACCGCCGGTCGGAAGGCTCTCAAGCTCAAGGTGAGTCTGGAACGAGATATGGTCACGGCGACCGGGAGTTGTAAAACCGTTGTGGAAGATAGTCGTATCGGGATTGTATTTGCGAACAGCTTGTTCAATACGGCGTCCGTAATTTTCAAAAACGATATCGGCGTGCTTTGCCATATCAGCGGCATTCATAGGATCGAGACCCATCTCGCGCATGGACTTTAAGCAGCAGTTGCAGTAACAAACCTTCGGATAGGAAATATCAAGGAAGATACCGCCGGGGTTATACATCTGCATAACCTCCTCAACCTGCTCGGCGAGATATTCAAGATAAGGCGTGTTGAAGCACATACGATGCCAACCGGGACGGGTTGCGAAATCGTAACCGCCGTCGGGAGATGTCTTATTGATATGATGAGGATTTTCAAAGCAGTATACCTCATCCCAACCTGCAGAAATGTATACGGGAGCGTTAACTCCGATCTCAGCGCAAGCCTCAAGCTGTGCCTTCAAAAGGTCAAACTTAAGCTTCGGATGCATGGGAGTTTTCTTTCCGGGATAGTAACCCCAACCGTGGTGACACTTTGCGAAAATCGTGATCGAATCCGCGTGTGCCGCTTTGATGGCATCCTGGAACTGCTTTTTGTCAAACTTGTCGCCAACAGAGGGAACATCCGGAGAGGTGTGGAAATCGAGGTGTACCTGACGGTATCTTAAAGGTTTCATAATCTTTTTCTCCTTTTAATTTTTGCCCAAACGCGGGCTGTTACTATAATGATACATTAGTCAGGTGAAAAAGTCAAGTAAATCATCAAAATCGATTGTTTTATACCATATATTTTATCGTTTTTTGCATATTTTGCATTACCGTATCAACGGGATTTATTGACACATCATCATAAACGTGCATACAATGCAAGTACCCCCAAAAATAACAAACACACGAAACGGAGGAAAAACCATGGAACAATCTCAGGGCGTTGGCTATCTTATCGTCAACGTATCGACCGCACGAGGTGCTATACCGCTCGAGGGAGCATCGGTAACGGTCATGTATGATGAAGAAAACAACACCTCGGTATTCACCGTACTTACAACTGACATGAGCGGCAAAACAGACAAAATCGAGCTCCCTGCTCCACCGCGTTCACTCTCGGAAACACCCGGCAACACAAAGCCGTACGCAACGTACACATTGCAGATCGATAAAGAGGGCTATTACAGAGTAACGAACACCGGCGTCCCGATTTTTTCCGGTGTCACTTCTATACAGCCCGTCGAAATGATCCCTCTCGCCGAGTACGATCCCGACACAGTATACCCGAGATACGGTCTCGACGTCACCGAGGATACCGATCCGGGGTTGTGAATACTCCGGCTCACAGACAAGGGGAGTTGCGCGACTTTTAAAAAATGACCGTAACTCCTATACATTAACATTTCACATTCTCCCCCAAGAAAGGACACATCATTATGCCACTTCCGTATATCCCCGAAACGATAACGGTACATCTCGGCGCACCGAACGAAGCCGCCGAAAATGTAACCGTATCCTTTCCCGATTACATAAAGAACGTCGCATCAAGCGAAATTTATCCCACCTGGCCCGAGAACGCCATCCGCGCAAACATCTACGCCCAGGTCTCATACGCCCTCAATCGCATATATACCGAATATTATCGCAGCCGAGGTTACGACTTCGATATCACCAATTCCACAACCATCGACCAATCCTTTGTCGCCGGACGTGACATCTTCGATAATATTTCCGCTATAGTTGACGATATCTTCAAAGATTATCTCGTCCGCCCGGGACAGGTACAGCCGCTTTTTGCACAGT
>JAFTTS010000124.1 GCA_017466685.1 Clostridia bacterium | reverse complement strand
TTTCAAGCGCGGAAATGTTTCGGGAAATTCAAACTTCACCGTTGGCATTTCCTGCGGCGATAAAATGAAACGTGTGCTGTATATGCTCGATTCAAACGGCTGCATTGCCGACACCGCCATTCATGACGATCAGCTTGATTTCATGCGCTCCTGCGGTGAGACCGTCGAGCAAAAATACGGTCATATACCGGGATTTATGGCGTTTCACATCCCCGTTGATATCTTCCATGAAGCCGAATATGAAAAGGGATATTCAACTCCCGATGAACCGAATTATCTTCTCGGCGTTGACACCACACCCAAGGACGGCGATTTCGGCTTCAACCGTGAGGAAGCGGCGTTTGCAAGTCCCTATATCGAAACAAACAACCACTTTGAAGAAGCCCTCACGTCCTGCCGTATCGACGGTATTTTCGTCGGACATTGCCATAAGATCGCGACCTGCATAAGCTACAACGACATGAAGCTGGTGTTCGGTTTGAAAACGGGACAGTATGACTATCATCTTGAGGGACAGCTCGGCGGTACAGTCATCACCCTTATGCCAAATTCGGATAGCTTCAGGGTGCACTATCTTCCCTCGCTTGTTCCGCACGGTCCGTTCCCTGCAAACGGCTCAACCTATACCAATAATTTTTTAGTGGAGTAACTTACATGATAACAAAAAAGCCACGTGTTGCAGCCGTTGTCGGACCGACCGCATCGGGTAAGACCGCGCTTGCCATTGCACTTGCAAAAGAATTTAACGGCGAGGTCATCTCTTGCGATTCCATGCAGATATACCGCGGTATGGATATCGGCACAGCCAAGCCGACCGTCGCCGAAATGGACGGCATACCACATCATATGATCGATATAATCGAACCGTCCGAGCCCTTCTCTGCCGCAGATTATTCACCTCTCGCAAAGGCTGCTGCGGATGACATTATATCTCGCGGAAAACTGCCGATCTTCTGCGGAGGTACGGGACTTTATCTTGATGCCGTTCTCAGCGCCAACAGCTATGCAGACACAGAAACCGATCTCTCACTTCGCGAACAGCTTCTTTCCGAGGTCGAACGTGACGGTGCCGATGCAATGTGGGAACGTCTGCGTGCGGTCGATCCCGAGGCGGCTGAGGCAACTCACAAAAATAACATAAAGCGTGTCGTGCGTGCGCTTGAGATATACCTTTCAAGCGGCGTTACCAAAACCGAATGGGACAAACGCTCACGTCTCGCTCCGACTCCGTTTGATGCAACCGTTATCGCACTTGAACGTGAACGTGAGGAGCTTTACCGACGTATCGACCTGCGTGTTGACATCATGATGGAAGCGGGACTTGAAAATGAAGTCCGTGAGCTTATCACATCCGGACGTCTGCCTCGCACATCCACCGCGGCACAAGCGATCGGTTACAAAGAATTTATCGAATATTTTGACGGCAGGATCACGCTTGACGAGGTGGTCGAAACCATAAAGCAGTCCTCAAGACGTTACGCAAAGCGTCAACTCACCTGGTTCAAGCGAAACAAAGAGGTAAATTGGATAAATTCGGGCGATAATTTTGAAGTTATTGTAAACATTGCAAAAAAGCTCTTAACTTAATCGCAATTCTGTGTTATAATATATTTTATAAAACCACAAATATATTTAAGGTTCCAAGATGCAAAAAAATACGGAAAAACGAACTACCAACCCGCTTGGCGGATTTCTCGGATATTTAATTTCCGTTGTTATTTCCGTCATAGCAGTCATCTACCTCGGTTATCACTTTCTCGGCAGTCTCGGAAACGAGCTCACAACCGAATATGCCATACAGGTCACCGAGAACGACCTCGCCTTGTTTGATGCCTATATCTTCCGGAACGAAACAGTCGTATATTCGGAAAAGACCGGCGGTATCGGTTACGCCTTTCCTGACGGAACAAAGGTTAAGGTCGATTCCATACTGGCATCCATATACGGCGGAGATGCTGCAACCGGAAGTGCCGCACGAAACGAGATAATCGCAATCGACCGCGAAATCGAGCTGCTTAATGAAAGCAATTCAACGGACGGCCTCGCAGTTTCCGACACAAAAACGCTCGACTCAAGAATCGACAGCTATTATATGGCTATACGTCAAAATGCGGAAGAAGGCGTTTATTCGGGACTTACCAAACGCCGCGATGAATTCTTAACTCTTCTCAACAAACGCCAGATAATAACCGGCAAGATCGAGAGCTTCGACGGCGTTATAGAAGACCTCACCGAGGAACGCGACCGTTTGACTTCGGGACTCGACTCGATCAACGAAACAGTCACAGCACACGCAACCGGATTTTTCTATTCCACACTCGACGGATATGAATCAATATTCACGGCAGATCAGATAAATCGTCTGACACCCGAAATTTTCAGCAGCCTGATCGAAAGTGAGCCGGAAAGCTACGATTCACACGCCATCGGAAAGATCGCCACAGATTTTTCATGGTACATAGTTCTCGAAGCAACACACTCCGATCTGCGAAGCTACAACGAGGGTTACACATATGACGTGATCTTCCCCTATAACAACGACACAAAGCTCGCTATGAAGCTTTCAAAGGTAATCACGTCACAAACAGATCAACGTGTACTGTTAGTGTTCTCCTCACATGAATCGCCCGAGGATTTCAGCTTTGACCGTATGCAGCCGGTTGAAGTCGTCAGAAGCTCACACACCGGCTATAAAGTCCCGATCTCGGCAGTCAGACTCTCCGAGGACGGACGAATGGGTGTTTACATCCTGGTCGGAACAACGGTTGATTTCCGTTACATTGATGTGCTGCTCGAATCGGACGGTTACTATATCGTCGCACCGCGTTCACCCGAAAACGATCCCGAGTATTATACCAAGCTCGGTCTTTACGATATCATCATAACCGGCGGCAAAAACCTGTACGTCGGCAAGATAATAACATAGCAAACGGAGATACACATGGATACATCCGAAAACAGCCGTTTCGATCATGCTCTGATTGCCGAACGTCTCAAGTCGGCACGAGATGAGATCGCTTCCCTGTCGAATGGGCGTGATGTAAAGCTTTTAGCTGTTACAAAAACAGTCCCGGTCGATGTGATAAATTACACGATCGATGAGCTTGGCATCACCGCAATCGGCGAGAACCGCGTTCAGGAGCTGCTCGAAAAATACGATCATCTGCATCAGCCGAAAAACGGCAAGCTTGAAATACATCTGATCGGTTCGCTTCAGACCAACAAGGTAAAATACATCATTGATAAGGTGGATATGATCGAATCGGTTGACAGCTTAAAGCTCGCCGCCGAAATCGACAAGCAGGCAAAAAAACATTCGCTCACGATGGACATCCTCGTCGAGGTCAACATCGGACGCGAGGAACAAAAGGGCGGAGTCATGCCGGAGGAGCTCTACAGTTTCATCGAGAAGCTCGGTGAATTTTCAAGTCTGAATCTTCGCGGACTCATGACAATCGCACCGAAATGTGACGAAAAAAGTGATTATTTGAAGTTTTTTGAAAAAACTTATCAATATTTTATTGACATTTCAGAAAAAAAGCTTCATAATATAAGTAGGGACTCTTTCAATGTGCTCTCAATGGGCATGAGCGGAAGCTATCCCGAAGCAATCCGCGCCGGTTCAACCGAAATAAGACTCGGTTCAACGATCTTCGGCGCAAGAACTTATCCAGAAACTAAATAAAAAAATAATTTAAAGTGAAAATAATTTGGAGGTACAGCAAATGGGACTCTTTGACAAAATTAAGAACGGTATCAACCCCGAGAACGATCTCGGATATGAGGAGCCTGATCTCTACACTCAGCAGATTCAGGATGACTTCAACAGCACACAGATGTATTCTCAGCCTCAGTACGGTGCACAGGATCAGTATGCCGCACAGGATGACGGTCTGCAGGTAAGCGGCAGCTCGCTCGATATCAAGGTTATAAAGCCCGAGCGTTTTGACAGTGCTTCGCAGATTGCAAACCATCTTCTCAACCGCCGCACCGTAGTTCTCAACCTCGAGGCTACAAATAAGGAAACCGCACGCCGTCTTCTCGACTTTCTTTCCGGCGTTGCATATTCGATCAACGGCGGCATCAAGCGTGTTGCAAACAATACTTATGTTATCACACCCTGCAATGTAGACGTATCGGAGGGTGCGCTTCAGGATAAGCGTCAGAGAGAAAGCTCTTCCGATTACTACGAAAACGAGATCTGACGATAATAAACTGCCGACGGCGGAGGAACTATATCTCCCCGTCGTTGGCTTTTTCATGCATACGGAGATTTTACAGTCGTGACCGGCTTTATTTATGTTTTTACCAGTTTTGTAAGCCTGTTTCTGATGGTTCTTGAAATGCTCATGATCGTGCGTATGTTGCTCTCATGGTTTCCCGTTGATGACGATTCACCAATTCTGAATTTCGTCTTTGCGATGACCGAGCCGCTTATTTTACCCGTAAGGATCGTACTCGAGCGTTCGTCGACCGTTCAGGCTTTACCGATTGACCTATCCTTTTTTGTCGCATTCTTGCTGCTTGGCATCATTCAGACAGCTCTGCCCGCGGTGGTCTGATGGGATTTAACATTTCTTCCCTTCTGACCGACGACGAGGAGCGTTTGATAAAAAGATGCAGGGAGCTGTTTTTGCGCGCCGATGAAGGAGTTGCCGGTGCTTCTCATTTTCTCAATCTGCGTGAACGCTTTATTATCGAGCATCAGTTATCGTCAATTTTTTCAAATGATGAATCGGCTCCGCTCTGTTTTTTCTGGGGCGGATACCCAAATGCGGAACGTACCGTCCTATGGTGTCTTCCCGCATACAGCCGTTACAGTCTCATCGAAGGCACTCCCCTGAGGACTGTTTTCAAAGAGGAATTTGACGGCGAATTTGTACCGCTTAAAATAAAAACCAGCGGTTACGTCAAGCTTGCACACCGTGATTTTCTCGGCTCGCTTATCGGGCTGGGCATTGAACGCTATGCGCTCGGTGACATTCTTCCAGATGATACGGGCGCGGTTATATTTGCGTCGTTATCGGTGTCTGAGCTTATAAAAAACGAACTAACTTATATCGGCCGTGACAAGGTTAAGGTTACGGATGTCACACTTCCCGATGATTTTAATTTTGAACGAACTTTTGAAAATGTTCACGGAACAATTGCCTCACCAAGACTTGACGCTGTCGTTTCCGAGCTTGCACGAACCTCACGTGAGAGCGCAAAGGGACTGATACATCAAGGTCTTGTCGAGCATAATCACTTCACCGCCTCCGAATCCGATCGCGAGGTTACAAACGGTGATATCATTTCAATACGAAAAGTAAGCGGAACCAAGGGCGGCAAGTTCATCATTGACAGCCTTGACGAAAAATCAAGTAAAGGTCGGATAAGACTTGCAGCACGCCGCTTTGTATAAAATACAAATTCAAATGAAAGGATGTTAAATCATGCTCCCTCCGCACGAACTGAAAAATAAATCTTTCACTAAAGCACTGCGCGGATACAATCCTGTTGAAGTTGATGAATACATTGACTTTCTCATCGAAAAATATACCGAGCTTTACCGCGAAAACGACGAGCTTGAACACAAACTCAAAGCAGCAGCCGCCCGTCTTGATGAACTTAAAACCGACGAAGAATACATCCGAAGCACACTTGTTGACGCAAAACGTGCAGCAAACAAAATCAAATCGGACGCCGAAGGTCGCGCAGAGGAAATCGTACGAAGCGCAAAGGCATCCTGCAATACGATCCTCTCCGATTTCAACGATAAGATCGAATACGGCAGAGAAACACTCGCAGAGCTTCAGCGTGACGCATTCGCCTTGAAGCGTGAACTTTTTGAACGTTACAGCGAACACATACAGTTTATTGAAAAGCTCACAGAGGGTATGGACGAGGATTCGATTCCCGAGACCTCCGAAATGCGCCGCAAAGCTGTCAGCGAGCTTAAATCGAGAATTTCAAACACATATTCGGTTCCTGAAAACGAAGACCCAATCGAAACTGATGAAAGCGATAATATCGTCGTTGATGAACCAATTGCCAAGCCTGTTGAGTTTGTTGAGGAGCTTCCCCTTGTTCCGCCAACGGAGGAGGAGCTGGCACTTGAGATCTCACGTGAACCACTTGCCGCAGAGAATGCAAAGTCAACGCTCAAGGGTTCGATCATGGAGCTCAATCGTCAGTATAAAGAAACT
>JAFTTS010000123.1 GCA_017466685.1 Clostridia bacterium | reverse complement strand
GGTTAGCAAGGTTTGCTTCGTCGTATGTGAACTGTACCTGTGCTGCTGCACCGTAGTTAAGCATATCTACATATACTGCACGGAGCTTGGCATTGTTTGCTGCACTGCCGTTAAGCATACGTACTGCATAGGTTTCGATGCTGTCGCTCTTTGCGTTGGTTACTGCCTGACCGTTTGCATTGTATACAACTGCGGTTACAACGTCGTTCATCTGCTTTGCAGCCATACCGGTGAACTTCGCGGTGTAGATCTTGCCGCTGAATACTGTCCACTCGGACTGCGGTACGATGATGGTATCGGAAGGTCTGCCGTCTGCGTAGACGATAGTCATCTGTGCATAGTTATCTGTACCGGTAAGCTTGCTGGTGTTGATAGCGAAGTCGAGAGAGAGGCTTGCGCCGAGAGTCATGGTTACGCCGGAGAGGTCGAACTTCTCAGCTGCTGTGTATACGTTGTATGCGTCATCGGTTTCGATAAGCTCGTAGCCGTCTGCTGCTACAACGTTTGCAGTAAAGCCGTTCTTGATGATGGATACTACCTTTGCAACTGCAACTTCGTCCTCAACATTAGCAAGAAGTGTGATGTCGCCGTCAGCCGCGAGTGCTTCCTCGATTGTGAGATACTTGGTCTCGCCAACCTGTGCAACGGGTACAAATGCGTCATATGCTTCTCTTGCTGCTTCGAGAGTTGCAAGGTTTGTAACGAGAGCCTTCTGATCGTCGGTGAGGTTTGCATAAGCTTCCTCTGCCGCGATGATGGGAGCTTCGTTGCCGAATGTTACTTCGCCGATCTCATCGATAAGCACGATAACTGCATATGCTGCAGCCTTGTCAGCCTCTGCCTTTTCCTGTGCTGCAACAAGTGCATCATATGCTTCTCTTGCTGCTGTGAGGGTTTCGTAGTTGGTAACAAGTGCCTTCTGTGTTTCGGTGAGATTTGCGTATGCTGTTTCAGCGTTGGCGATTGCATCACCGGACTCGAGTGTTACCTCGCCGATTGCTTCGATGAGGTTGTAAACCTTCATTGCTGCAACTTCATCAGCTGCTTCTTCATCAATTGCGAGCTCGATAGTTGTGAAGTCGATGTAGTCGTTAACAGAAACTGTAACATCACTCATGGTGAATGCTTCAGGAACGTCAACTGCAAGCTCAATTGCCTGCCATCCTGCAGTTTCAAGAGTGTAAGCGTTAGTTCCACCCTTAATGTCTACAGTGATAACCTCACCAACCTGACCGCGAACATATGCTTCGATCATGTAAACGCCTGCTGCATACTCGGTGGTGTTGTCGCCGATGTACTTGATTGTGGTTGCACCTGTGCCGTAAGTGGTCGAGTAATCAAAGATTCCCTCGGTTGCACCTGTGAGCTGCTTATAATTTGCGAATCCATAACCGGAGAATGTATATTCACCCTCGTAAGCGTCAATTGTGAGATCCTTGATGTTGATTGCGCCCATGTCGCCGTCAACTGCGATCTTAAGATTGTAAGCATCATAAGAGGTGAAGGAAATCTCAACGGTTGCCCAATCACTTGTGGGAACAAGGTAAGAAGCATCGTAGTCAACGCCGTTAACCTTTACAGAATGTACTGTGAAGATCTTCGCATTTGCTTCATTGTTCCATACGTATCTGTCGCGAGGCGAAGTGAGGTAACCGCAAGACTCGATGTATCCGAGATTGAAATACATCTTGTTGCTTGCCGCGGATTCCGAAGGATCGTTACGAAGCAGGAACGAAACTGTGTAGTCGCCTGCGGGAAGTGTAGCATCACCCTCGAAACGGTAGCTTGCAGGAGTCTCAAGCTCGGTCTTGTCAGCCGCATAGTACTTGGTGTAAGGAGCGTCTGCCGTAGGAATTATGATAACGTCCTCGTCATTTGCGCCTGCCCAGTTTGCGTCTGCGTCGTAAGCTTCACCGACAACTGTGAAGTCGTCAAAGTACATACCTGCGCCGCCGAGGTCGATTTCGATATCGCTCATTGTGAAGGACTCACGTGCGTCGATCTCGAAGATTGCCTCTGTCCACTTATTAGCCTCGGGAGTTGCCTCTGCGGTAACACCGTTGACTGTTGCGGTAAGAGTTGCTGCATCGGTAAGCATTACAGTACCGATAACTTTGTAAAGACCGGGAGCGTAAACAGTTGTGTCATCACCGATGTAGGTGATAGCGTCTGCCTCGGTGTAGTAAGAAGAAACGATCTCTATTGCAACACTGTCAGATGCGACAGGTGTGAATGTATACTCAACCTCTTCGCCTGCTTCATTTGTGATGGTGAGGTTCTTGAGGTCTGCGCTTACATAGTCCATGCCGCCGTAAACGTATACAGCGATGTAAAGAGTTGCGCCGTCAGCAACAGTGAAGTTACTGGAGTAAGTCTGCCAATCGTTTTTAAGGATCGGGAACTGATGGTCAACAGCCTCACCATTGAGAGTTGCGCTGTTTACAAGAACATTTGAATTAGCATTAGCTCCAGCAGGATAGAAGATACTGTTGCCCGAATACCAGCCGTTAATACCTGCATAGAAGCCATTCTTAACGTTGGTGGAGGTGTTTGCGGAGTTACGGACATCTGCAGTGAATGTATATGTTCCTGCAGCAAGCGTTGCAAGCTCGAGCTGTGCGTAGTATGCGTCGCTCGGAACAGTTGTTGTGTCGCTGTCAACGAGCTGAATGTAACCGTCGCCAACGTCATTGTAGAAGATCTTCGCGCCGTCTGCGGTACCCCAGTTCTCATGAACTACAGCTGCTGTACCGGAAACGGTGAATTCAGTGAAGTCAAAATCAACACCTGCCGAGATGATAACATCAGCAAGAGTGAAGTCGGTTGTTGCAGTGATCGGAAGCACAACATCCTGCCATGTACCTGCAGTAAGAGCTACAGAAGCAGAGTCTATATTGATTGTTGCATTAAGGGTTGTATCTACCGAAGCCCTAACCTTACCTGCAACAGTGTACTGTCCTGCACCGTAAACAGTTGCGTCATCGCCGACATACTCGATGGAAGCCACGTCAGCATCAACTGTTGTATAGGAGAATACATCCTGCGCGAGACCTTCAACCTGTCCATAAGCACTGTAGGAAACGCCGCTGAATGTGTACTCGTCATAGTCTTCGAGGTTCCATCTTATATTGATAGGTGTCATATCGCCGCTTACAATAATCTTAAACGGAGCTTCAACATAAGAGGTAATGTCAAGCTCATAGGTTACCCAATCAGCTGTAACTGCAGGATCTGCACTGCCGGTGTAATCAACGCCGTTTGCCTTTACAGAGTTAACAGTAAAGAGCTTTGCGTTAGCAGTGTTATTCCAAACGTGTCTGTCGCCGAGCTTGAGAACCGCACCGCACGATTCAACGTATCCGCCGAAACGGAGATTGAATGTGTTAGCGGCATCTGCATTCTCGGGATCGTTACGTACTGCAACTGTGAGCTTATAGTTACCTGCAGGAAGTGTCGGACCGCCAACAGAGTAAGCGGTTGCGCCCTCAAGAGTTGCCGCATCGCCGTAAAGCTTGATGTATGCTTCGCCAATGTCATTAACAAAGAGTAATTCGCCTGCAGCACCTGCCCAGTCAGCATTGAATGTGTAAGCTTCCTTGAGAGCAAGCTCGAGCGAGCCGAAGTGTATATAGTTTGCGCCGCCGAGATCAACAACGAGATCAGCAAGATCAGCTGCTTCTCTGATGTCGAGCTCGATGGAAAGATTCTGCCATGCAGTGCCAACCTCAGCAGTTGCACTTGCGTCATTTAAGGTAGCGGTAATAGTTGTAGCAGCAGATGCGCGGACCATACCGGTTAAGGTATATGCGCCGGGAACAAGAGCTGCAGAAGCCGTCGGTACGATAGTGGATGCAATAACGCCGGCGGTTGTGGTATACTTTGCAGGTGCGAGCTTGCCGCCAACTCCGGTGGGAGTGAATGCATAATCAACCTCTGCACCTGTTGCAGTGTCAATGATAACGAGATCCTTTACGTTAACAGGACCGTATTCCCTGTTGGCCCACTTGTATGTTGAAAAATTGAGTGTCATTGCCGCCTCAGAAGTAATTTCGGTTTCAATGACAGTCCAATCTTCAGAAAGCTGCGGGAACTGTGTCTTCGAAGTGACCTCAACTCCGTTGATTGAAGATGAGTTTACAGTAAATCCGCTGCTTGTAGTGCCTGCAGCATTAAGGACGGTGTTTCCGGAATACCAGCCGTTAACGCCCATGAAAACATAGTTTCCGTCAACGCTTGCAACGGAAGCATCGTTACGAGCCGCAAAGGAAATCTGATAAGTTCCTGCAGGAAGAGTTGCAAGCTGGAACTGTGCAAAGTTAGCACCGGTTTCAATCGCAAGAGGCTCGCCTGCTTCCATGATTGTTACATAGTCATCAGTCACAACAGCAAGAGCATCACCGTCTGCACCGTCAACCCAGTTTGCATCGGTTTCAATGCCCTTTACAAATGTGAGGGTGAGATCGGTATACTCAAGTGCACGTCCGTCGTCAAATGCAACGGAGAGATCAGCAAGGTTACCGCCGTTCGGAAGAACGATCTGCATTGTTGTCTCATTGAAATCAAATGCAAGAACTTCAACGCTTCCAACAGTAGCCTCGTTAAATCTTGCCTTGAGAGTTGCACAAGCCTGATTCAGCGGATTGCCTGTGCCGTGAGCAGTTGCCATATCATTATATGTAACGCTTCCGAGACGCATATCACCGGTGAGCTCATAAACGCCGGCAGGAAGAGTCATGTCAGCATCAGCCTTCAGCGATGTTGCGGTGTAGAATGTGTCGGGAGCTACGATATTTGCAACTGTATCAGCAGCACCTGCCTGAGTTGCAACGAACTTGCCGGGAGTAAGGTAATCAGCAGTAAGATCAACTGCATCCTCTGCCTCGGTGTAGTTACCTTCCTCGTCAGCAACAACCTTTACGATCGAAAGGCCGTCGATGTCAACGGGAAGCATATCCTCAACAGCACCTGCGCAGGAGAATGTGATACCTGCATTGCCGATAGTGTAAGCGTTGTCAGCGATTTCGAAGATTACAGTGTACTCGGTCCAGGTGTCGTTGATTCTAATACCGGTCGAATCATCAATCTGCTCGGGAGTGATCGAAATAGTCTTGAAGCCCGAAACGGTTGTTTCGCCTGTTTCTTCGTGGGTAGTTGTACTGGTATAGTCGCCAACTTTTGAAAGGAACTGTGCGCTCCAGGGAGAGTTAAGTCTGATACGTGTGTGTACATTCTGCTGTGCGCCGGGTCTGTCTGCGGCATCAAGCGTTTCTGTACGAAGCCATACAGTCATCTTGTAAGCTGTATTTGCTTCAAAGGTTACGTCGCCATTCACATAAGCGAGCGCCGGGTTGATAGTCGACGAGCTCGGGTGAATGTAAGTGTTGTCACCGGTTGCATCCGTGTCGGTAACAACTGTGACTGCCGCGCCGTTGTCGAGCCATTCGTCAACAGCAACGAGCTGGGTGTTCTCTGCAAAAGATGCGCTATCATTTGCAGTTGCCATCAGCGGCAGACTCGATACAACGAGTGTTGCAGCCAAAAGCAGGGATAAAAGCCGTCTTTTCATGGTTGTTTCCTCCAATTTTAAAATTTTTTTTGGATATAATTAAATAACCTGTACAACTATACCACCTCTATTTTATCAAAAAACCGAGGGGTTGTCAATAGCCACAACATCATAGAAATTGCCATATTTTCGTCTATAATTTGCCCTCTTTTGCGCACAAACTAAAGTGCCGAATTTTAAGGCAAATTTTATGCAATTGTTGACTGACGTTCTCCTGAATTTCATGATTTTCAAACGAATAGTTTTTTGTACAGCATAACTCATCCTAAAAACAGCACAAAAAAGCCCCTGCCGATTAAGACAGAGGCCTTGATTGTTACACAGTCCGATGCTGTATATTATAATTAAATGGAAGAAATTGCAGCTCGATTCGCCGAACTTAACAATGGTGTCAACGGTTGCACCAAGGCTTGCCGCATTACGTTTAGCGTAGGATTGAGCGATTTCATAAAAACTCCACACGCCGCAAATAAAGTCCCTCGGGCGGTGCGGTCATACCTGCACGTGAACGGTCACATGATGCGATAATATCTGCCATGTCGTCAGGCTCGATTCTCCCTGCCGCGACCTCGATAAGCGTTCCGACAATGATACGAACCATATTATAAAGAAACCCGTCCGCTGCGATACGGATGCGTATAAGTTCATTTTCTTCGATGATTTCGAGATATTTCACAGTCCTGACCGTATCTGCAACGCTTGAACCGACGGACATAAATCCCGAAAAATTATGCTTACCGACAAAAGCTTCCGACGCACTTCGCATACGTGCAATATAGTCCTCACAAAGCTTCTTCGGAAAATGCCACACCCTGCCAACTTTAAACGGATCGGGTACAGCACTTGCGTGAATCAGATATTCGTATTCCTTGTATTCAACGTCATGACGGACATGAAAATCATCGTTTACAAGACGTGCAGAAAGAACCGCTATCCGTGAATCCATTGCGGCATTAAGTGCCATCGGAAGCCTGTCAAGCGGTATACTCTTTTCCGTTTCAAATGTCGCAAAATACTGCAGTGCGTGAACGCCGGCATCGGTACGCGAGCAGCCTTTAACGGGATAACGCTCGCCGTACACAGTCTCAATCGCATCCTGTACGGCAGACTGTACCGTAACCTTTCCCGGCTGAACCTGGTAACCTGCGAAGCCTGCACCGTTATAGGTAAGCTCAAGTAATATCTTCATAGGCATCACATCGATATCGGGCACGGCGTAAGATTCAGGAAAACGATACCCGTGATGAACGCCGCCATCAGAATGATCGCACCGAAATCGCGCAGTGCAAGCTTTAATTTTGTCATACGTGTACGTCCGTCACCGCCACGGTAACAACGGCATTCCATTGCTGTTGCAAGATCGTCCGCACGTCTGAAAGCGGAGATGAACAGCGGAATAAGAATCGGTATAAGTGCCTTTGCACGACGCATGAGACTTCCCGATTCGAAGTCAGCACCGCGTGCCTTTTGTGCGCTCATGATCTTATCTGTTTCCTCAACGAGAGTCGGAATGAAACGCAGTGCAATCGTCATCATCATCGAAAATTCGTGAACCGGCAGCTTTATAAGACGAAGCGGCGAAAGCAAACGCTCAAGTGCATCCGTCAGCATGATCGGTGAGGTCGTGTATGTTAAAAGCACTGTTGTTCCAACGAGAAGCGAGGTTATGCGAAGTATCATCATAACCGAAAAAACAACGCCCTCAAGGTAAATATTTATCTTCCAGAAGCTTATAAGAAGCACGTCGCCCGTCGTCCAGAAAAGATTAAAGAACGTCGTGAACGCAAGCACAAAAATCAGCGGCTTCATGCTTTTGAGTATCGTTTTAAAAGAAATCTTCGACACGATGACAAGCAACAGCGCACTTGCAACCACAGCTATGAAAGACCACATATTCTTCGCAAGAAAGATCGACACAATATAAGCAATCGTGAGGATTATCTTCATACGCGGATCGAGCTTGTGTACGACCGTATTTCCCGGGAAAAACTGACCTAAAGTTATATCCTTAATCATGTTTTCCTCCCAGTAAGCGCATAATCGCGGCTTTTGCATCGGCAACGGTGTAAATTCCGTGCGGCACATCAAGACCGCGTTCACGAAGCTTATTGCAAAGCTCGGTTATCTGCGGAACGCTTAACCCAACATCGGATAATTCCTCTGCTCTGTCAAAAACCTCCGCAGTTGTGCCGTGCATAAAGATCTTCGCCTTATTCATAACAACAATTTCATCGGAATACCGCGCCATATCCTCCATCGAATGAGAGACTATGATAACGGTGTTCCCTTTTTTTCTCTGATAGTCACGTATACCGCCGAGTATTTCCTCACGTCCCTGCGGATCAAGTCCTGCCGCCGGCTCATCAAGAACAAGCACCTCCGGCTCCATAGCCATGATACCTGCTATAGCAACACGACGCTTCTGACCGCCGGAAAGATCAAACGGCGACTTTTCAAGCATTTCCTCGGAAATACCGCAGAACCTTGCAGACTCCAAAACGCGGCGTTTGATCTCCTCATCGGAAAGTCCCATATTGGCAGGCCCAAACGCAATGTCGCGGCGTACCGTTTCCTCAAAAAGCTGATATTCGGGATACTGAAAAACAAGTCCGACCTTAAAACGAAAACGGCTTATTTTCTTCGGATCTTCCCAGATATCCTCGCCGCCGACAAGTACCTGTCCTTCAGTCGGGCGCACAAGACCGTTGAAAAGCTGAACAAGCGTAGACTTACCAGAGCCGGTATGTCCCATGAGACCGGTTATTTTGCCTGCGTTAATTTTCAGTGAAATATCGTCGAGCGCGACCTTACGAAACGGCGTGTCGGGCGAATATACATATGATACATTTTTAATCTCAACTGCTATCATTTATTCTCTCCAAACAGCTTCATTATCTCATCGGCACACTCATCAACCGACAGCTTGTCGATCTCGATGTTAACGCCCTCGATTTTGAGCTCATTCAAAACCTCAACCGTCTGCGGCACATCAAGCCCAATCGATTCAAGCAGCTTTACATTTGAAAAAACCTCGGTCGGCTTACCGTCAAGCTCCACCTTACCGTCATTAAGAACGATAACACGGTCACACATTGCCGCCTCGTTCATGTAGTGGGTGATATGCAGTATAGTGATACCGTATTCGCGGTTAAGACGGATGATCGTATCCATAACCTCGCGGCGTCCCGACGGATCGAGCATCGCGGTGGATTCATCAAAAATGATACATTTCGGCATCATCGCGATAATACCGGCAATAGCCACACGCTGTTTCTGTCCGCCCGAGAGCTGATGTGGTGAATGACGTGCAAACTCGGTCATGCCGACGGTTTTAAGCGCATCGTCAACACGTTTTCGTATCTCATCAGACGAAACACCTAAATTTTCAGGTCCGAAAGCAATATCCTCTTCAACAATGGTCGCCACGAGCTGATTATCGGGATTCTGAAAAACCATACCGACATTTTTGCGATTTTCAAAAAGCTGATCCTCTGTGAGCTCGGAGGATGTTATATCAAGACCGTCAACCGTGATCTTGCCGCTCGTCGGAGTCAGTATTAAATTGATCAGCTTTGCGAGTGTTGATTTACCCGAACCGTTATGTCCGAGCACGGCAACAAGTGAACCGCCCTCAATCTCAAGGTCAAGATCGCGCAAAACCGGCACGTCATGCCCATCGTCATCGGTATAGGAAAAATTCAATTTTTCAACTTTTATGAACGTGTCACTCATTTTGTGTCCTCGTTATAGTTACCTAAAAATCTGAACTCCGCGAGTTCATCGGAAAGCGCACAGATAAGATTGAACGTGTGTATATCTCCCATTGAGCCATTGAAATCGAGATAGAAACGGTATTCAAACGGCTGGGACGGTATCGGACGGCTTTCGATCTTTGTAAGATTAAGTCCGAGCGCTGAAAAATAACCGAGTATGCGTGAAAGTGTACCCTCTCTGTGGGCAAGCGAAAACTGGATGCTTATCTTATCTGCATCGGGTGCAATGGTAAGCTCACGTGAAATTGCGACAAAGCGTGTGGTGTTGACCTTTTCGTTCTGTATCCCCGTTTCAAGGATTTCAAGACCGTAAAGAGCGGCACAGTCTGCAGATGCAATTGCCGCAAGGTCGGCTCGTTCGCTTGCCGAAACTGTTTCAGCGGCTATAGCGGTGTTCGTCGCCTGAGTTGCACTGATATGTGATTTTGTTATAAAATCGGAACACTGTCCGATAGCTTGCGGATGGGAAAGAACCTCAGTTATATCGGCAGTTTTCGTTCCCGATTTTGCAAGCAAACAATGCTCAATGGGCAGCCTGTGGGAAGCGCATATGTAAGCATCGTTGTCCATAATAAGACGGTATACGTCCGTCACGGAGCCGTATGTCGAGTTTTCAACCGGAAGAACGCCGTATTCGATCTCCCCCGAATGAAGAGCTGAAAAAATCTCCGCCCAACTTCCGAAAAAGACGATATCCGCGCCGGGATACATCGCACGTGCCGCCTGTGCCGAAAAAGCACCGTCAACGCCCTGTGCGCCGACCTTAACGCCGTTATACGACTCGGGAATATGCTTCCCTGCCTCAAGTGCCGCATCGAAGAACGCACGTCTTGACGAGAGCTGACTCTTTAATTCATACTGATGAAGCTTCGACATATTCATAATACCGTCGTAT
>JAFTTS010000122.1 GCA_017466685.1 Clostridia bacterium | reverse complement strand
TCATGCCGAAGGGACTTGCATATATTGCAGGAATTATTGCGCTTCTCAGGTATAATCGCGGACGTGTGATACGTGTCAAGCGAGAGGACGGCAGTGAGGTGACAAAGGAATTTCAGCTTGTCAGTGCTGCGAACGGAGGTTGGTGCGGCGGAGGATTCCACTCTGCACCGAGAAGCTCGCTCGATGACGGTCTAATTGATATCAGCCTTATCGACAAGGTGACGCGGCGCGATTTTATACGTCTTGTGGGCTCATATAAAAAGGGTACTCACCTCGAAACAAGGCTCGGTAAGAAGATCGTTGAATACAAGCAGGGAACGGCGGTCACGTTTGAGTTTGCCGAACCAACTAATGTTTGTATTGACGGTGAGATATCGGTTATGGACAGGCTTGAGCTTTCGGTTATGCCGCGTGCTGTGGCGTTCGTTGTTCCCGTCGGATGCAAGGTTAAATAAAAAACAGGCAGGAGATCAGCCAAATTCTCCTGCTTTTTCTATTGCTTGGATTTTGCTTCCGCTATAATAATGCGTGAGTATTTCTCGGTAATCTTTGCCGCCTTTTGCCATAACTTCGGCACCGTTCTGACTCATGCCGACTCCGTGACCGTAGCCGCGAGTGTAAAAATACAGCCTGCCGTTGCTTATCCGGGCGGTGAAATCGGTTGACCTGAGTGAAAATATGCTTCGTGCTTTGGAACCGGTCAGCCTGATGTTGCCGATCGTCAGCTCATGACAGCGTCCGGATTTTGTACGGGTGATGCGAAGTGCGGTGCTTTTGTTGTATATGTAACCGTTTGTACGAAGGATTTTTGCAACCTCATCAAGCGTGAATGATGCACTGTAAACGGGCGGATTTTCGGGAGTTGGTACGGCTTTAAGATAGGGAAGTTGACTTAACCAGACATCACCGCTGTTTTCTGTGTACCCACCCGAGCTTGCGTGCCATACTGCGAGAAGCGGAGCACCGTTATAGGTCAGTACCTCACCCTCGGTGGACAGAGCGGCTGCACGTGACGCTTTGAGTGCATCTTTGGCGTATGCTTTACCGTAACGTTCGGTAAGCTCTGCTTCGGTGATATATCCGCAACAGTGTGTGATATCGGTACAGACATCGGCGCGGCTTTCGTGCGGATGTGAGTTGTTTTCAAGGCAGTAATAGAGATACGTCCTCGCTGCGACGGCTTGTGCTTTCAATGCTTCCTCGTCGTATGTATACGGAACCTCATGTGCGACAACTCGCGCGACGTATTCTTCAACCGTGATCGAATCGAGTGCGCCGTTGTCCTCGATTATAAGCGTCGGTTCAATTGGTGCTATCGGTTCTGCAATTGGTGACATTATTAAGACCGATAATGCAAGTGAAAATATGCGTATATTCATGTTTACCCCTGTTTTATCACCGAAAATAGGTGGATTTTATGTCTAAAATGCAATATTTTATATAAATTCTTGCATATTTTCGAAAAGCTATTGCAATTTCCTTATGTTTATGATATAATAATAAATATATAATTCCGGTGGGAGGACTTCTCATGCAACAAGCTTTTAACAATTCGTTTATGCGCAATGCGCCGCTCTCTGAAACAAGTGAGCTTTTTGACTCGCTTTTGGCAGGCTCAAGAGAGCATTATTCAATTCCGGCGTCTGCGTTTACTAACTATAATGTCAAGCGCGGTCTGCGTAACCCCGACGGTACGGGTGTTATGGCAGGTATAACCAAGATCGGTAACGCTCACGGTTATATTATAAATGAAGGCGACAAGATCTCGATTCCCGGTGAGCTTTATTACCGCGGCTATAACGTCGCCGATCTTATACGCGGATATACCGAGGAGGGAAGATACGGTTTTGAGGAAACCGCATACCTTTTATTCTTCGGCGATCTTCCGACAACAAAGCAGCTTGAGGATTTTGACACGCTGCTCGATTCATACCGTTTCCTGCCGCCAAGATTCACCGATGATATCATCATGCGTGCACCGACACCGTCGCTGATGAATAAGATCGCGACCTCTGTTCTTGCGCTTTATGCGTATGACGAGAATCCCGATGAGACCAGCCTTGAAAATATGCTTCGTCAGTCGATGCAGCTTCTTGCACGTCTGCCGATCATCGCCGCGCAGACTTATGCTTTCAACCGCAGTTATTTCCACGGTGAGAGCCTTAATATTCACAATCCGCAGAATCATCTTTCGACTGCACAGAACTTCTTACGCATCATGCGTCCCGACTGTAATTACACCGAGGCTGAAGCGAAGTTACTCGACCTTTGTCTTGTGCTTCACGCAGAGCACGGTGGCGGTAACAACTCGGCGTTCACTTGTCGTGTCGTTTCTTCGTCGGGAACAGACAGCTATTCCGCAATTGCATCCGCGATCGGCTCACTCAAGGGCCCGAAGCACGGTGGTGCTAACATAAAGGTATGTCAGATGTTCGACTCAATCAAAGAAGGAGTTGGCAACTGGAAGGATGACGATGAGGTTACATCGTTCCTTGAAAAGATCATCCGCGGTGAGGAAGGCGATCATTCGGGACTTATTTACGGTATGGGACACGCGATATACACGCTTTCCGATCCCCGTGCGGTAATGCTTAAGAAGTACGCCAAGGAGCTTGCGAAGGGAACCGAATACGAGCGTGAATTTGCGCTGCTTGAATCGGTTGAGCGTTTGTCTCCTGCGGTATACTCGCGTTACAAGAATCTTGATAAGAATATATGCGCGAACGTTGACCTTTATTCGGGGCTTGTCTACCGTATGCTCGGTATACCGGTTGAGCTTTACACACCTCTCTTTGCCATTGCAAGAATCGCAGGTTGGTGTGCACACCGTATCGAGGAGGTTGCGACGGGCAAGAAGATCATCCGTCCCGCATACAAGGCTATCGCAAAGCCGAGAGAATATGCTCCGCTTGTTATAAGAGGCGGAAACTGATATAATACAAAGGGAACGTGGGTTGTTGCGTTCTCTTTTTCTTGATGTTATCACTTTACCATATTGCAAAAAATGACTTCACACCCACGAAAGAGGGGCAAAAAACGGCGAAATCGAGCGATTTTGCGAGGAAATGATATTGTAAATTAAAATTTTGAGATTTTTTTCGAAAAAGGTATTGACAAGTATTAACTTGTGTGATATAATATTGCACGTTGAGAAATGTCCGCCGATGTGCGACTAACCCACGCCGCTGCGGAAACAGTCTCATTTATAGTAATTATTTTTTGAAAGGAAAACCTAATTATGTCCACATACATGGCTAAAAAGGAAACCCTCGAGCGTAAGTGGTATGTAATCGACGCAGCAGGCAAGCCCCTCGGCAAGACCGCTGTTCTCGCAGCTACCATTTTAAGAGGTAAGCACAGACCTGAATTCACCCCCAAAGTTGACTGCGGCGAATTCGTTATCATCATCAACGCAAAGGACGCTGTCCTCACCGGCAAGAAGCTGGAGCAGAAGTATTATCGCCATCACAGCGGTTACATCGGCGGCCTCAAGGAAGTAAGCTACAAGACTCTTATGGCAACCAAGCCCGAGCTCGCTATGCAGCTTGCAGTTAAGGGTATGCTTGCTAAGAATAAGCTCGGTTCGGCTCAGATCAACCGTCTTAAGGTTTACGCAGGTGCAGAGCACAAGCAGCAGGCTCAGCAGCCCGTAGCTTATCCCGCTGAATAATCGAAAGGAGATAATACACAATGTATCAGAGTGCAAAGCCGTATTTCTACGGCACAGGCAGAAGAAAGAAATCCATTGCTCGTGTACGCATTGTTCCCGGTACCGGCAATATCACTGTCAACGGCAAGTCCATTGACGAATATTTTGGTCTTGAAACTCTCAAGCTCATCATCAATCAGCCTTTCGGCGCAACTGCAACTGAAGGTAAGTTCGACATCATCGCTAACGTTAAGGGCGGCGGACTTTCCGGTCAGGCAGGTGCTATCCGTCACGGTCTTTCCAGAGCTCTTCTTCAGGCTGACGAAACCTATCGTCCGGCTCTCAAGAAGGCCGGCTTCCTCACTCGTGACCCGAGAATGAAGGAAAGAAAGAAGTACGGTCTCAAAGCCGCACGTCGTGCAAGCCAGTTCTCAAAGAGATAATCTGTCCCGAATGGGATTTATCGAAAATTACAGCACTCGTTTTTTCGCGGGTGCTGTTCTTTTATATATTCAATATCAATCTTCGGTGAATATGGAACAACCCCGGAACCATTACGGCTTCGGGGATGTTGTTATCTTGCCTATCTATTGCGTTTTCGGTAACTGCCGGAGCTCTCACCGGTGATCTTTTTGAATACTCGGCAAAAGCTTTTTAAATCTGAAAAACCTGCGTTCAAGGCGATTTCTTCAACGGATGCATTACTGTTTTTGAGGTGCATACAGGCAATTTCGATTCTGTGTCTGTTCAGTACACTGTGAAAGGTTTCGCCGGTGATTTCTTTGAAAATCTTGCAGAAGCTGCTTTTGCTGTATCCGCATTCTGCGCTGACACTTTCTATATCGAGCGGCTCCGAATATCGGTTATATATAATTTCAATCGCCTTCTCGATTTTTACGATGTTGTGATGTTGAAACGGTCCGGCTTGTATCAGCTTTTTATCATAAAGCAATTGAAGAAGTACAGAGCTGATTTTATATAAATTTCCTTTTATAACCAGGTTGTGAAACTCCGGACGCCTTACATACATATCTGCGATTTCTTCAAAAAGATTACGCAGTTGTTTATAAGATTTCTCGGAAGAATTTTTGAGATTTAAAAATACCCTTTTCGATTTCAAATTCACGAAACCGTTGAAATAATCTCCGAGAAGGGCAGGACCTAAC
>JAFTTS010000121.1 GCA_017466685.1 Clostridia bacterium | reverse complement strand
CGGCGGCTTCGGAGGCTTCGGCGGCGGTAACGATAACGGCGGCTTCGGAGGTTTCGGCGGCGGTAACGACAATGGCGGCTTCGGTAGCTTCGGCGGCGGTAACGATAACGGCGGCTTCGGAGGCTTCGGCGGCGGTAACGATAACAGCGGCTTTGGAGGCTTCGGTGGCGGTAACAACAACAGCGGCTTCGGAAACAACGGCAGCTCGGGCGGCGGCTTCGGCAGCTTCTGAGCAAACCGGATCATAACAGTATTTTCAACATAAAAAACAACATTTCATAATTTTGGAGGAAATTAACAATGAGCCTTGAAAAACAGCTTAGCTTAACACAAAACGGCGGTGTCTACTATGAGGGCACAAGAGTTACTCCCACAGAAGATCCCATACTGTTCGTAGGTCTTGGCGGTACCGGTATTGACGCTCTGCTTCGCGTAAAGAACGAGGTGCAGACACGTATGCCGCTTCCCAAGAGTGATAACGGTCAGATCCTTGGTACATCTCCCGTTAATATTGCATTCCTTGCACTCGATACCGACCAGGAAACATTCATGAAAACATACGGCGTTGCGGGCTTTTCTCAGTCCGGTGACGAATGTGTGCGTCTGACTGTTGACGGTCTTCCTCAGGTTATCAATTCCGTTATCGAGCATGATATGGATAAGGAAGAGTGGAAGTGGTTTGACCGCGATCTTACCGCTAACGGTGGTCTTGACGGTGCTAACGGTATCCGTCAGATCGGTCGTTTCATGCTTTTCCAGAAGATCAACAATATCTGTGAGCGCTTCACGACCGTTATCGAAAAGGTACTTCGTGAATCGGACAGCAACAGCCTCAAGATCTTTATCACGACCGGTATCGGTGGTGGTACAGGTTCGGGTACGTTCCTTGATGTTGCATACATCCTGAGAACACTCGCAAAGGCGAAGACTCCTAACGTTCAGATCCACGGTTACATCTTCACTCCCGACCTTAACAAGGGCAACGGCGGTGACGTTACATCCCTTTACCGTAACGGCTTCGCTTCTCTCAAGGAGCTTGATTACTGGATGTCTGCAGGCGAGCATAAGCAGCACTTCATTCAGAGATACAGCAGCAACTTTGTCGTTGACTCGATCGACAGACCGTTCGATTTCTGTCACCTTGTCAACGCTCAGGACTCCCAGCACCGTATCGTTTCCTATACAGAGGCTATGGACGCTGTTGGCAGCAACCTCTTTGCTTATATCGTAAGTGAAAACGTAAGCGCAGACGGTAACACCGCTCTCAAGGAAATGTACGATAATATTTCCGGATATATCACCACTGCACAGAAGCCTTATCCGGCAAATTACAACTATCTTTCCATCGGCTCCGACAAGCTTGAGATTCCTTATACCGAGATCACAACCCTCGTTGCAGCACGCGTTTTCGAAAAGCTTGCTCCGGTATTTAACAAAGCTCCCGAGCCTCAGACCTTCGAGATGGATCTCCGTAACCTTGAGCTCACACCTAACCATCTGACCGGCTTCATTCAGAAGGATGTTATGATGAATCCTCTCCAGAATGCAAAGGTTGGATACGGCGATATCTGGCCGAGCAATGCTCCCAAGAAGCGTGCAGACCAGTGGCTCATTCATGCACAGCAGGTTATGCGTAAGAACCGTTCCAATTTCGCATCCGTTCGCGAGGGAACCTTCCGCGCATATATGTACCGTCTCATCAAGGATCTTAACTTCGGTCCCTGCTATGCGGCGAGACTTATCTATTCAAACACAAATGCTTGCCTCATCAAGACTCTTGAGGGCTTCCGTGAGGATTGCCGTGAGCGTATGAGCGCTTGCACAAGCAGAGCCGGTGCTCTCCTCAACACCTGGCAGCAGAGCTGGGCGGCAGGTCAGAACGCAGGCGTATTCGGTAAGAGCAATGCTGTTAAGGAATATATGGATTCGCTCGGTGCATGGCTCAATAACGAGTACGGTTACTGGATGTATTTCGAGCTTATCGATGCTCTTGATGAGTTTGTTGCAAGACTCAAGAAGTACAATGACCGTATATTCAAGAACCTCAAGGATACACTTTGCCTGCTTCCCGATATTTTCCAGGCTAACGTCAATAAGATCAAAGTTGACGAGGCAGATGCACAGCAGCATCCCGAAAATGCGGTTTCCTATCTCATTCGTCCTCTCGAATTTGAAAGAAAGTTCGCTCAGGCTATTTCCAAGAAGGTTGACGCAAGCCTTTCCGAATTCCTCAACACACTCGGCTCTAACCTCAAGAAGTGGGTTGGTCTTGAGCTTGAAGAAATCGATACAGACCTCCTTGAGGCATCCGATATCGGCGGTTCTATCGCAACATTCATAAACAATAACTTCAGCGAAACCCTTACCATGAATATGGAAACTCTCCTCATGGACAGAATGACTCCCGGCGAGGACAGCAACGAGTTTATCCGCAAGACTCTCAATAAGCTCTGCAATGACGCAGTTCCGCTCTTCAATATCGCAGTTAACCGCAGTGACCTTGCTATTCAGGAATTCTCGCTTATCTCGGTTCCGAATGACTGTCCCAAGATCTTCTCGGTTGCAAACCGTCCCGACAGACCCAGAACTGACCGTCCGAAGTTCAGCTCGGAGCGCAGTAAGCTTCAGTGGGTAAAGGTAAAGGCAGGTATGCCTCTGTTCTCATTCCCCGAAATGGCTGTTATGGAAGAGAAGTATGAATATGCAATGAATACCTCTCAGGAAACCCGTCGCGGTGTTCATCTGCGCCGTGAATGGAGAGAGGAGCTTCCGTCTCCGCTGCCTGAGGCAACATGGGACAACAACTCGATCAACGGTGTTACCAAGGCATATTCCAAGAATTATAATGCCCGTATCCGTGCTGCATTTGATAAGTGCGTGAACGAGGGTATCATTCGTGTAACTCCCGGTGCTTCCTATGCAATGCTCTATATTGCAGATGCTTCCAAGCTTGGCAATCTCGAGCTCCACGGAACTATCCAGGAAAAGAAGGAACAGCTTGATCTGCTTCGTCGTAACCTCTGGAGCGATGACTCCACTGCAATTCAGCTCAATCCCTTCGGTTCCTCGAACGATCAGAATCTTCTTGAGCGCGTACGTGAAAACATACTGCGTTTCTATGATATTTCCAAGAAGATCGAGGCACAGGTTGCTATCTTCAGCCAGTTTGAGGCACTTTCCGTCGGCTTTGCAAATGTTGAGCAGTATGTTAACGCAAAGTTCGCAGGACTCATTTACGAACAGGGCTTCAGCGTTAAGTTCCGCAGATCCGAGCTTGACTATTCACCTATCCAGATCTTTGATAAGATGACTCAGTCCACATATCCGGATTACGATATGTACAAGGCATTCTGCGCAATTCTCACTCCCGAAATCTCGCAGAATATCAAGGATCAGTTCGACAGAGCAAGAATGTCCCTTCTCGGTGCAGACGGTGGCTTCAATGCTGCTGCGGTTGATGAAAAGGCAGCTCTGTTAAATGGTATGAAGGACGCAATCGCAAGCTCGATGGCAAGCGTACAGGAGCGTATTGACCGTACACCTGTTGAACAGCGCGGTGCACTTTCTGAGGTTCTTGACTTCTATCAGAAGGCTAACGAGATCATTTCCGACAGACTCAGAAGCATCGGCAGATAAATATAACCAAACTCGGGGCAGGGGAGCTTATCCTCTGTTCCGAAATAATAAAAGTAAAGCATGGAAAATGAATTGTTTATATTCTTATTTCCATGTCTTTGCTTTCGTATAAGACCCACCTGAAAACAGATACCACGCCTTCAGACGGCGAGATAGGAAGCTTTTTTATAAAAGCTATGAGTATTAAAATGACAGACACCCGAATGGATGATTTTGAATTAAAACTTAAACAGATCGAGGACCATATCGAAAAAGAAAATGAACACGCGAATTTCAACCGTATGAAGGTGCGTTTTTTCATGTTCTTTCTTCTGATCGGCTCTGATGATGAAACCAAAAATCTCCTCGAGAGAAAGGTCAGAGATCTGCTTCGTAACCCCGATGCCTGTGAATTTATGCAGATAAGTGAGCAGACCGGTACGGATTCATGCGCAGAAGAATTTGAAAAGGTGCTTAACCGTGCCGCGGATAAACACGTTGACGTTCAGAACCTCAACAATATTTTTCTCTGCCCGATAGTTTTTGCGGATAACAGCGAGAATATTGACGTGGTTTCCGTGCTCGGTTCCATTGATGCATTCGTCAAGCATTTCGGCAAAAAGCCTACCTGGCAGCCGTTTGTTGTTATACACAGAAGTGTTTCGCAGTATAACAGAATTTACTCGGCTTTTTCTCTGATGGAGCAGTTTATTCGTACCGATAAGGGCGGCGAATATATAAACCGCTGTTGCGTGCTCAGTGACCAGGACGGCAACGGATTTACCGTAACAAAAGAGAATATCATGCAAACCATTGCGATGACTGTCGTTCTGCAGAATATTGAAAACAAGAACGTTGGAGCGGCACAGTCTATAAATTCAATAGTCAAGATCGATTCGAATTCCGTCAGCGACAGTTCACTGTTTTTTACTGCGCGTAATGCCGCTATTACAAATCCGATCCGCAGTCTGACGCTCGAGCGCATGAGAAGCGCAATAGATTATTTTTCCGGAAGCATTGACGATACCTCAAGGCAGGCAATAAACAAAATCGATTATTCATTTATCGGAAACATAATATCTCCGTATCTTAAAAAATTACCGCGTTTAAACAACAAAATAACCTTTTTCCCATTGTATGCTGTTATGAAAAGCCCGAATCTCAGGAATGATCTTGAGCAGGTTATAAACAAGTATTACATTGAGCCTCTGCAGGGAAAAGAGGCAAGAGCAGAACGTCTCGATAACGCCAAAAAAGAGTTTTTAAGACGGTTCTTTGAAGCTAACGGTTCTCTTTTTGCACTGCGTGAATTGATCGCAAGCAAAAACCTTTCTCAGATCTTCCTCCAAAGCTACAAAAACGCACTCGGTGTTTTACCGATAGAGGATCCTCTGCCAAACAGACCGAAGCTGAGGGATTTTAACGAGGGAATTTATCTCGAAGCAAGAAATTATTGTGAGAAGGTCGTACGTCAAAGCGGAATAACCCTTCTTGAGGAGCTTGGCAGTGACCTTTCCGGTAGTGAGATCTCATCCCTGATTTCGGCTGCAGAGAATGCGCTTCGTATGACTAAGGATGCCATTGAAAACCGTATCAGAACTCTGCGTGACGTTGAGACAGTGCTCGTCCTTGACCGTACGCTTCACAATACCGATTTCGGTGAGGTTCAGAATGCCTGGATCGTTGATGAGGCCGAAAAGAACGCGAATGCGTACAACACTCACAACAAACGTTTTGATTATGCAATATATTCAATGATAGTTGAGCGTTCAGGTCTTGATATAGGTCGTATTTTAGAGGTTTGTTACGAGGCTGTGAAGGATCGCGGATATTCCAATGTTGAGTATCTTGAGCGTCTCAGCGAGGAATGTATTGTTAATGAAAGCCGCGCAAACGAATTTGCAGGTATAGTCGAAAAAAGCTGGTGTTATACGCTGCGCCTTATGAAGCACGATGAAAACAGTGATTCGACTTGTATTATAGGCGATCCGAGAAACCGTTTTTGCGAAACCCTGCAGAAAAAATTCAGAGCGTCGCTGTTTTCGCTCGAAGGCTTTGACCGGATCGACGTGCTCCATATATCTGCACCGTTCAAATCGTCTGATATCTGGGAATGGGAGCAGATCAAACAGCAAGCGGAAGGAGCAATGCAATGAAAGCACTGAAGGATTTCAAAGGCTCATGGAACAGCCATCTGCAGACTATACAGTTTTCCTGGGATGGAAAGGCTATAGGAACAGACGGATATATAGTTATCGCAGCTGTTATCGGAAGCGGTGCATCGGCGCAGATCGATATTTCAAGCTATAAGGTTCTTGAACTTCGTACTCTGCAAGGCACCGGAAATATGTATAATATGAAAACAACCGTCGGACGCTCCGGCGTTTACAAGATGGTGTTCTGCGGTGTCTCTGTCCCCTCAACAAGAGATATACAGGATAATGATCTGCTTGAAATATGCAGAACCGATCCTGACAGTCTCACCAGCGTTATGATGGGACGTGCAGAGATAACCTGGTCTGCAAATACCGCAACACAGGACGATTTCAAGCTGGTTACGGTTGAACTTACAAGCAACTGCGAAATTGCCGCGGGCGTGCTTGGTTATCAGTATCAGTACGGAAGTGACCTTATCGTGAAAATGCCGTTCCCGGGCCCTATTCATCAGGGGAAACACAGCGGATACGGTCCGATACTCATTCCGCGAAGCTGTGATATAAGTGTGGTGCCGTATGACTCGCAGTTCAACGGTAACTTTACAATAAATTATAAGAAAAAGTTTTTTGGATTTTGAAAGGACAACAGGCAATGGGTTACTATCCAATAAAGTGCATAAGATGCGCTCATGTAACAGATAACGAACACGTTTTGTTCAACACCAAGGACGTTATCGGTGACGTTTTTGTCAAAGACCGCCCGGAAACGGCTGCAGCTCCCGATATGACCTCTCCGTTTATGGAAATGAAATCCGAGACGGTTACCAAGGGCAGTATCTGGGATGATGACGATGAGGATACGGCTGAAGATATTCCGATGCAGGAGCTTCAGGCGACGATCGAATTTTCGCAGTATATGACCTGCTCCGATATTGAAAAATACTGTGAGCAGCAGGGCTTTGACAGATGTCAGCGTCACTATCAGCACGTTGACGTAACTCCCGATTTTGCGGGAAAGATCACGGATGTTAACGATCTTCTTACCGGTCTCAGCTTCCAGAAGGAAAAGGACGGCAAGACCGTTAAAGCGTATAAGCGCATATGTCCGCACTGTCACTGTGAATTACCGTCGCGTTCGGGATCAATGCCGACCTATAATGTTACCGTTATGGGAACGAGTGCTTCGGGAAAGACCGTATATCTGAGTGCGCTCAACTGGCTGCTTGCTCAGAGTCAGGGTGATCTCCCGTACCGCAGCTCGCTGACCTGTCTTTCGGCAAACAAGGCAAATCAGGATTTCGTTAACAAGTCCAATACGCTTTTCGAGCAGGGTGTGCTTCCCGGTACGACTCAGATCGTTCTCACAGAGCCGCTCGTTGTTGAAATGACATACCGTTTGCAGGACAGAATGAAGCGCTGTCTCATTGCACTTGCAGACATGAGAGGTGAGGACCTTGTTGCGCAGGACGGTGAAAATCTGCTTGCAAGAGGTGAATTTTTTGCCCGTGCGGATGCGTTTATGGTGCTTGTAAGTCCGATGAATATGCAGTATATTCATAATTCTCTGCCGAACGGAGAGAGAGAGGAAAGTAACTCAAACGTCCATCAGACGCTCATGTCCAATATAAGCGAATATATTCTGCCGTTTTTCCAGAACGGTGTGATCGCCGCTCCGACGGTTGTTATGATGTCGAAATGCGATGTGCTCATGAACAATGCGGCACGCCTTGCAATTCCGCTTTCAAATGCCGTTGTTGCCGCAGAACCGCCGATAAAGTTCACCGGCACCTATTTCGCTCAGCAGAACAGAGGTACGCAGACCATCATGCAATGCGACCAGAGCCTGTTCTCATTCCTTAAAAACACCTTCCCGCGTACGTATTTCACGTCATTCTCCTCACTCGGACGAAACATCGTTATCGAGGAAGGCGAAAACAGCGAGAAGAAGATACAGAACCCGAATGCAATAAGACCGATACGAGTTGTTGACCCGATAATTTATATTCTGATATCGCTCGGTTTCCTGCCCGACTTCAGCTTAATGGAGCTCGGACCTCAGCACACCGAAAATAACATAGGAATTCTCAACCGTTGGATTGCAGAGAGAACATAACGTAAGGAGAAAAACATGGTAGGACAGCATATATTTGTTCGATGCAGAAATGAACAGAATAATGCGGGAACATGGACAGCGGCTATCACCGAAAATGTCGTTGACAGAGAGATCGTCAGAGACTATATTGAGCCGCGATGCAATATGGACGAAACCTTTGCTCAGCGTGCTCTCACCAATGTCGCTGACAACAACGTGCTTCGTATATATCATATCGGCGAGGCAGCGATGGTCGTTTCGAGAACATATTGGGTAACCGACCGCATTACGGAGACTATGGGCCGAAAGGGTGCATACTCCACAAGCTATATTTTAACCGGAAACGATACGCTTCGTTTTTGTACGGATTTCGGCGGTGCATTTGACCCCGGTTGCTTTGAAACCTATGATGCACTTCTCGGGCGTATCAATCAGGGCAAGATCACAATAAACCCGGGCTATGACCTTTTCTCGCACGGAGAAGCAAGATATAATCCTTCTGTTTTCAAAAATGCGGGCTTCACAAAAGAAAGCTTTATCAGCCTCATGAACGGCATATACTTTGCCATTGAAAACAAGAAGCAGCTGGCAGTTATCTTGCCGCAGGAGCTTCGCAGTGCATGGGAAGAAAAGGGTGATGCTACGGCAGAAAAGCTGGCGTTTCACATAATGAGTCTGCTTCCGGATTTCACGCGTGTCAATTTCGGTATTGCGACTCACTGGAGCTGTCAGGTCAAGGACAAGATGGTCGGCGATATGCATCTCGTTTTCATCCATCCGAAGAGTGAGGAAGAAATCGCAGTATTAAAGCGCGATCAGACAATGCTTCTCGATCTTGACGGCGGTAAGCATACCTCGAATATTCCGAATACCGTAAGCGAATATTTCGGTTTCCTCTGGGATTCGCTTGAAAATAAGGATGCCATTGAAGAATTCTGGAGCTACACAAAGTCCAAATACCGTAAGCTCCTTCGCGGCAGACCGAACAGCGCATCGTCTATAGAGATCGTATATCTGATCTATCGCATTACAGCTGAACAGTTTGCAAACAAAAATGCACTTATGCCGGCGTTTATGCTTGCCGCTTCCGAGTTTGCAGGTGCAGGCTCAAAGGTGCCGGATGCAGAGGAATTTATTTATCGCGTTATGTGTGACCTCAAGCTTGCCGAAGCGTCACTTTCTCCCGAGATGGAGCGTGCGATCTGCACTATGATGAAGCATGACGCCGAGCCGACAAAGCATCAGTTTGAAGAATATGCGGCACTTTTATATGCTTGCTGCCGTGCGAGTGCATCGGATGAAACCGTTGAAGCTCTTTGTGATGAGGTTCTTAAAAAAGACCGTTCCGCTGCGCCGTATTACTGCTCATATCTTTCCGAGAAAAAGGATATTCAGACAGATGCGATAACACCTCAGCTGCTCAAGCTTGTTTGCGGACTCTTTATACGTCTTTCGTCCGAATCCGAGATGAGCGAGCTTATGAGAATCGTTGTTGACACCATGAAGCTGTGGACAGAAAAGTTCACTGAAAAGGGTGATCTTGAGTCACAGCGTCCGATTGCCGAGGCATATCTCAAATATATCTCTGCAAAAGCAAGCAATAACGAGATCCGCGCTCTTGCTTACGGTTATCTTTTCGAATACGAGCAGAAAATTGATTCAGCACGCAGAGAGGAATGTACAAGCGTACTCTTTAAAGAAGAAAAGCGTATTTACAAGAGCGAAAACGAAACGCTTGATGCCGCATTTACACTGCGCTTGTATGCAACTGCATTTTTAACCAATCTGCAGGATATAACCAAATTAAAGAAGGATACGGCGGAGATCTGCTTCACACGTCTTTTCCGTCTGGCTTGCAAGGGAGATTCCGAAATTGTCAAGCTGGCTGCCGAAGCTTATAAGTCAACGATAAAATCGGCGGTGGAAGCGGAAATTGCAGACCGTGTTATCCCTCTGATCTTAAAGTGTGAAGAAAAGGCACTTGACGAAATCGCTTCTGCGGGCAGTATCTGGAGCCCTGACATGGTTGGTTCGGTTCTTCTCCTCTTTGAAGTGACCAACATGAACAGCTTTAACTATTCTCCGAGTGAGGAACGTATTGCTTCGCTCATGCGTTGGTTTAATAAGAGCGATATAAATACTTACCGTGTTTTTGCATATTATCTCAAAAATATGCAGATCGCTAACCGTCAGCGTTTATATAAATCGCTTCAGACAGGCGAATTTATGTCCGGACTCTTCCTTCACGTGCTCTTTGGTGAGAACAAACCCGAGCTTGCCGCTGAAATCGAGAATCAGCTTGAGATGGATCATACGGCGAGATTTGTCCTCATAATGACCTCGAAGCTTCTTTCGGACACCTCATATGACGCTTCTGAAACCTCGGGAATCTTCTCCACCTGGTACAGCAATTCACTGAACAGACTCATTCGCGAAACTTCATTTGAGCCCGGAAAGCAGTTTGAAGCGCAGTTGAATGTTATAATGCGTGAATATCATGCGATTTCTTCAACCTATACCGAAAATCCGCAGCTTAAGGATATTGCAAAAACAATTCTCGATAAAGCGGCTTATGAAATTATTTCCGCTGCAAATGAGGAGAATGTTTGCGGACTCCCCGGTGATGTACTGCGTGAAATAATACGTTTGGTCGCTGAATCCTCGTATGAACAAAAGCCTTCAAACATGGAGCTTTTTGAGTCGGTACGCAAGGTTGATGCAACTATTGCAGACAGAAGAATCGCTTCACTTGAGGCAATGTGTGCACAGACACGTCAGACGGATAAGGAGGACCTTGTTTGTCAGCGTATCAAGTACCATATACTCAGTGCGCCGGACAGTGAGCAGGCAAAGCAGCTTTGGATGTACTATTATATCATGTATGCTCGTGAAGAAGGTGCATTCGATGTCAGTGCATATCTCTCTTCGATGGGTTACGGCGAGGCTTCAACCACTGAGGTTGGCTCTTTCCTTACCGGACGACTCAATGATATGGCGCTCAAGAGATCCGCGTTTGAATCGTTTGTCGGTTATCCGATAATGAGATATCTCTATGCAAGAATGTCACAGTCGCCGCAGTCTATGAACGACGGTAATTTCCTCCATCTGCTCAATAATATCCGAGGACGGGATTATGTCAGAAATTCGGGAATGATCAATCTTGCAAGACAGGCTATTGACAGCAACAGACTTCGTTTCGATCTGCCGATGTTCTTCAAGTGTTTGCTCGGCTCGGTCGTAACTTTCGCGCTTGCACTTCTCTCCTTCTGGCTTCTTACCATTCTCTGTAAGATGGATATGGTCATTATGTTGTCAGTCGGAATAGCGATTTTCATTTTGCTTGCAATAGTTGGAATTGCTCTTTTGCCAAGAAAAAGCAAAAAACGTCCAAGGTAACAGGAGGATATTAAAATGAACATGAAAAGAATATTTTGTTTTCTGATGGCGGCAATGCTTATGCTCGCGCCTGCCATTCTCTCGGTTTCAGCAACACAAACACCGGGGACTGAAGCTCCTGCCGGTCAGGAAGCGGTCAACCCGACAACCGATGCATCCACTGAGGCCGTTGACAATACGCCTGCAGCACCCGATGCAACCGACGCAGATGACACAACTGACGCTCCGGATGTGACCGATGTTGATCCTGCAGCGTCGGATTCGACCGAGGCAGATACCACAGTTCCCGATGGAACCGGCACAGACACCACCGCAGCACCTGCAGAGGGCGAGACCACCACACCCGGCACAACCGCTCCGACTCCCACAGTTGTTGCACCGGTTCTGGTTGATGCAACCGCTAACTTTAAGCATGACGAAAATGCAAAGTATGTTGCTGTTTTATTCGGAAAAGATGAGCAGGGACAGTGGGTTATGCTTGAGGGCGAGAACGTTACCGATGCAGAGGCAAAGCAGCCCTCTATAGCACTTTTCAATCCTAAAAACGGCAGTCTGCACGCAACGTTTACTCTCGAAATGGATGAGGACGGCGAATGGAATATTACGGATCAGGATTATTATAACACCAAGCTTCACTATCTTCCGATAATAATCGTCACCTTCTTTATAACTCTCGCACTCAGCGTTATCATCAATATTGTACTTATTAAATTACATAAGAGATAAGGAGAAAAATCATGAGAAAATGGGGTACAGCACTTCATATACTTATTACCGCCGGCGTTGGCGTACTGTTCTTTATCATAGGTGAGCTTTTGTTCCCGATTCTTACTGAGATCATATGGGCTCCTCTCGGTATCGCTTTGTACTTTGCCCTGTTCGCAGGTGCGGTTTACGGCGTTATGTTCTTGCTCAACAAAAAGCGCGGTGACTATCAGGGATGGCACAGCAAAAATCTCGGCGAGGTTGTTTCCGGCGCGTTCAAGAAGGGCGCGATTGCAATTGCGGTAATATTCCTTGCATCCGGCATTCTTGAATTTGTTTATGAGCTCAATATTTCGACCTTTACCATGGGTGATGCTTCGTCTTACGTTTTCGTAATCGATGATTCGGGATCTATGGAAATATCTGACCCCGATATGAAGCGTGCGGATGCCATCAGCGAGATAATGGAAAAGGAAGACGCGGATTTTGAATTTGCAATCTACCGTTTCACTCATGAGGTGTTCAAGATACGTGATATGGCACCGTATCAGAAGGGTGAACAGTTTGCATTTGAGCCGACCGGCGGAACGGATGTTGTTGCGGCACTGCGTATGGCGGTGGATGATATAATTTCGGGTGAGCTCAAAGCAGGCTCTACGCCGAAGATACTTCTCCTCAGCGACGGTGCATCGGACGATTCCGGACTTAATGCGGTTATTTCCGATTGCTGCTCCAACAATATCGTTATAAGCACGATAAGCTTCGGTTTCTCAAGTCCGATGCTTGCAGAAATTGCAAATCGAACAGGCGGAATGTATTCAGAGGTTACAGATGTAAACCTTCTTTCACAGGAGATGGAAAGCGCGATCACATTCTCAAGCTCCAGAAATCTTCTTTCAAACCGTTTCGTTTTCTCGAACGATTGGGTATACATGATCATGCGTATTGCATTCCTTGTCATTATCGGTATCGGATTCTCCTGGCTCAAGCAGAAATGCTACTGCAGCGCGTATGACCACGGTTATCAGGATAAGGTATTCCTCGTTTCTGCGATACTTTGCAGCGTTGGCGCGATACTCGTTGAGGTCTTCTTTAAGCTGGATCTTTTCGGAAGCTATTGGTATGCGTACGGAATACGTCTCATATTCTGCATCCTGTGGGCGATCTCTCCCGGATTTTTCGTCAGCGGAGTAGGAAACTTCGGTATGTCCTCGGATCAGTACAGCGTTTACAGAAAGAACGTTTGATTCTGACACCGCTTTACCGGGATGACTGCGAAAATTATTTTGCCGTGCACGTTCGGTAATCATTAAAAAACAATACACCTTATGGTACGATAATTAACTCGCCATAAGGTGTTTTTGCTTTAATAAACAGTTACTGCCAAAAGCATTATGATGTTCCTAATCAATAATATCAGCAACATTCTGCATAGTTGAGCCAACGGTGCGAAGTGCATTGCCGGCCTTGTGTGCCATGCCGTGATTACGGTGCTTTTTCTTTGGCTTTTTGCTCGGTACGGCAATCATACCGATAGCACTTCCGAATACCGCACCCGCAATTGCCGCCTTGGTTACACCTGTAAATTTGTTTGCCATAAAGTAACCTCCTTTTTGCTTTATTTCAAACTTATTTTCCCGTATATAAGTCAAAAATATATGTGCCAATTTGAGGCTTACAAAATTTACCCGATTAAAGCGCTGAAAATCAGCAACTTTTCTATTGACATAAATCGAATAATGGTTTATAATAATAGTAATCTGTAATATCATATCTACTATTGGTAGAATTTTTGGAGGTAATTTATCATGAACAGAGTTTATAATTTTTCCGCAGGTCCTTCCATGCTCCCACTGCCCGTGCTTGAAAAGGCAGCTGCTGAGCTCGTAAATTACGGCGACGCAGGTATGTCCGTTATGGAGATGAGCCATCGTTCTCCTGCATACGATGTTATCATTAAGAAGGCTGAGGCTGATTTCCGTAAGGTTATGAATATTCCGGATAACTATAAAGTGCTCTTCCTTCAGGGCGGTGCTTCCACACAGTTCGCTGCTGTTCCGCTCAACCTTATGAAAACAGGTAAGGCAGACTATATCCTCTCCGGTCAGTTCTCGACCAAAGCATATAAGGAAGCACAGAAGTACGGCGATGCTAAGGCTGTTGCATCCTCAAAGGAAGATAACTTCACCTATATCCCCGAAACCACACGTGAATCCTTCCGTCCCGATGCTGACTACGTTCACATCTGCTATAACAACACAATTTACGGTACAAAGTTTAACTATATCCCCGATACAGGTGATATTCCGCTTGTTGCCGATATGTCCTCCTGCATCATGTCCGAGCCGGTTGACGTTACAAAGTTCGGCGTTATCTATGCCGGCGCACAGAAGAACATGGCTCCCGCAGGTCTGACTGTTGTTATCGTTCGTGAGGATCTTCTCGGCAATGCTCGTCCCGAAACTCCCTCTATGCTCGATTGGCAGCTTATGGCTGAAAACGATTCGATGTATAACACTCCTCCTTGCTACGCGATCTACGTTGCAGGTCTCGTTTACGAATGGATCCTTGAGCTTGGCGGTCTTGAGAAGATGAAGGAAATGAACGTCAAGAAGGCAGCTTTACTTTATGATTACCTCGATTCGCAGGATTATTACATCGCTCCCGTTAAGAAGGATTCTCGCTCGATGATGAATGCTACCTTCGTAACAGGTGTTGAGGAGCTCGACAAGAAGTTCGCAAAGGAAGCAGAGAAGGCAGGTCTTATGAACCTCAAGGGACACCGCAGCGTTGGCGGTATGAGAGCTTCCATTTATAATGCAATGCCTTATGAGGGTGTTGCGGCGCTCGTTGACTTCATGAAGAAGTTCGCGGCTGAAAATCCGAAAGCTTAACTTTAAGGAGAACATAAAATGAAAAACGTACAGCTTCTTAATAAAATCGCAAAATGCGGCACCGACATTTTTGATGAAAATTATGCGGTTGCCGAGAATATCGAAAATCCCGATGCCATTATGGTTCGTTCCGCTGTTATGCACGACATGGAGTTTGGCGATAACTTAAAGGCTATCGCTCGTGCAGGTGCAGGCGTTAACAACATTCCGCTTGACAAGTGTGCAGATCAGGGTATTGTTGTATTCAACACTCCCGGTGCCAATGCAAACGGTGTTAAGGAAGCGGCTCTCTGCGGTATGCTTCTCGCTTGCCGTGATATCGTTGGCGGTATCAACTGGGTTAAGACTGCAAAGGATGATCCTAACGTTGCAAAGCTCGTTGAAAAGGAAAAATCCAAGTTCGCGGGAACCGAAATCAAGGGTAAGACTCTCGGTATCATCGGTCTTGGCGCGATCGGCGGACCTCTTGCTAATGCTGCAGTACATCTCGGTATGGACGTTCTCGGATGTGACCCGTACATCTCGGTTGAGGCGGCATGGAACCTCTCCCGTGCGGTACATAAGGTGAACACCCGTGAGGATATCTTCAAGAATTCGGATATCATCTCGATCCACGTTCCGCTTATCGACAATCCCGATCCGTCCGTTGCAACCAAGTATATGATCAACAAGGATACCATCGCGATGATGAAGGACGGCGTTATCATATTAAACTTCGCACGTGACGCTCTTGTTAACGATGACGACATCGAGGCAGCTCTCAAGTCCGGTAAGGTCAGACGTTATGTAACCGACTTCCCGAATGCTCGTACCGCAGGTATGGACGGCGTTATCGCTATTCCTCATCTCGGCGCTTCCACAGAGGAATCCGAGGACAACTGTGCGGTTATGGCGGCAAAGCAGCTTCGTGAGTATCTTGAGCTCGGTAACATCGTAAACTCTGTAAACTTCCCGAATGTTTCGATGCCTCACAGCGGTGACGTTCGTGTTTGTGTTCTGCACAAGAACGTTCCGAACATCATTGCACAGATTTCCGGTGTTGTTTCCGCGGCTAACATCAACATCGAGAACATGGCGAACCGTTCCAAGAAGGATTACGCATACTCGATCCTCGAGATCATCGGTGATCTTTCCGATGACACCATGAACGATATTGCGGCGAAGATTGCGGCGATCGACGGTATCATCAAGGTTAATGTTATAAGATAATTTATCCCGCCACCGGGTGGGGAATGTGATAAAAGCATTCGCTTGCACATCGTTAGGTCTTTGAAGATGTGTACGGCGGATGCTTTTTTGTAAGGGAGAGTATATGAAAATAAAAAATCCGTTTCGTGATTTGACTCGTTTTGAGGTGGGACTCTGGCTCTTGTCGGTTGTCGTTATAATTGCATCTTATGCTATTTCACGCGGTGGAGATCTGCTTACCATGATCGCGTCGCTGATTGGTGTAACTGCGCTTATATTTGTTGCAAAGGGTTACGTGCTCGGTCAGATGCTTACGGTTGCGTTTGCCGTTTTTTACGGTATCATATCGTTTTTCTTCAGCTATTACGGCGAGATGATAACTTATCTCTTTATGACTGCACCGATTGCGATCGTCACCGTGATCGAATGGATACGTCATCCGTATGAGGGTACAAAAGAGGTACAGGTGAGTCACCTGACGCGGACAATGAAGATTGTTATGGTTATCGGTGCGATACTCTCAACAGTGGCGTTCTATTTTATTCTGGGTGCGCTCGGAAACGCAAATCTCATCGTCAGCACCTTATCGGTTACAACGAGCTTTGTCGCATCGTACCTGACATTTTGCCGCAGTCCTTATTACGCTCTCGCATATGCGGCGAATGATATTGTTTTGATCATTCTATGGGTGCTTTCGACGCTTACGAGTATTTCTTATCTGCCGATGGTGTTCTGCTTTGTCATGTTTTTTGCGAATGATATTTACGGCTTCTACAACTGGAAGCGTATGCAGAAAAGGCAGGGGGAGAAAGGATGATTTTGTACTTGTCGCGCCCGGAGTGCAATAATTCGATTTGCCCTCTCCGACTCGCTTCGCTCGCCACCTCTCCCAAAGGGCGAGGCTTTGAGTAACTTAGAGCCACGAAAGAAACAATGAAGCAAGATGGAATCGTAGTTTACCTCATAACAAAAAATAACCGCTGTCTCGATAAAAACAGCGGCTTTTTTATTATTAAACCTGTGCGAGAGCCTGCTCGATGTCTGCAATGATATCGCTGACGTCCTCGATTCCGACGGAAAGACGGATGAGGTCTGGAGTTACACCTGCGTCGAGGAGCTGCTCGTCTGTCATCTGACGGTGTGTCGTGCTTGCCGGATGCAACAGACAGGTGCGTGCGTCTGCAACGTGTGTTACAATCGCGCCGAGCTTAAGGCTGTCCATAAACTTGGTTGCTGCTGCACGTCCGCCTGCGACACCGAACGAGATAACGCCCGATGAACCGTTCGGGAGATACTTCTTCGCGAGCTCGTAATACTTGCTCGATTCGAGTCCGGGGTAGTTTACCCATGTAACCTTATCGCTTGCCTCAAGGAACTTCGCAACCTCCATTGCGTTCTCGCAGTGACGCTTTACGCGAAGATGGAGCGTTTCAAGACCGAGGTTTAAGAGGAATGCATTCTGCGGTGATTGGATCGAACCGAGGTCACGCATAAGCTGTGCGGTCGCTTTGGTGATGTAACCGCCCTTGCCGAAATCCTTTGCGTAGGTTACGCCGTGGTACGAATCGTCGGGAGTGGTCATTCCCGGGTACTTATCTGCGTGTGCAAGCCAGTCGAAGTTACCCGAGTCAACGATTACGCCGCCGACTGCAGTTGCGTGTCCATCCATATACTTGGTTGTGGAGTGAATAACGATGTCTGCGCCGAATTTGAAGGGGTTACAGTTGATCGGGGTGGGGAAGGTGTTATCAATGATGAGCGGTACACCGTGTGAATGTGCCTGACGTGCGAACTTTTCGATATCGAGCACGATGAGGGCAGGGTTTGCGAGGGTTTCTGCGAATACTGCCTTGGTGTTCGGCTTGAACGTTGCCGCGAGCTCCTCCTCGGTGATGTCGGGATGTACGAAGGTTGCTTCGATGCCCATACGCTTCATTGTTACGGCGATCAAGTTAAAGCTGCCGCCGTAGATTGCCGATGATGCAACGATGTGATCACCTGCGCCGAGGATCGTGAACAGTGAGAAGAATGTCGCCGCCTGTCCCGATGAGGTGAGCATTGCCGCAACACCGCCTTCGAGTGCCGCAATTTTTGCCGCTACTGCATCATTTGTCGGGTTCTGCAGACGGGTGTAGAAATAGCCGCTTTCCGAGAGGTCGAAAAGTCTGCCCATCTGTTCGCTTGATTCGTATTTGAAGGTTGTGGACTGGTATATAGGCAGAACACGTGCTTCGCCGTTTCCGGGTGTATAGCCTGCCTGGACGCAGTTTGTGTTAATTTTGTAGGACATTGTTATCACTCCTTGAATAAATTTATATCAGTGTTCTTCTCCGACGCAGTCGTCATCCGCGCCGACGTCGATAAGCTCTCGCATACCGATGTGACGTTCGAGACGTTCCTTTTCGACCATATCGGAGAGCATATCCTTGACCTTTTTTGAATTTTTGATATGCAGTATGTCAAATTCGGGACTTGTTTGATCTCCGGAGCAGCAATGTATCGTTCCGAGACCGAAAATGCGCTCGCCGAGTGAACGCTTCAGTGTAATGTCCGTGATACGGTAAAGACGAATCTCATCTTCAACGCGACTTAAAAATCCTTTATCGATGATGAGCTTTTCTTCTTCGAGGCGGTAACGTGTAAACGACCACGGAAGTCCTAAAAATGTTCTCTTACGGTCTGACCAAAGAATGTTCTTTTCGGTTTTCTTTTCGGTGTTCATATGCGTGCTCCTTTCAAACTGTTATTTCGCCGGCTTATAACCGTCTTTGAGTGTTACGACACGGTTGAACGTGCCGGGGTTTTTTGAATCTACACAGAAGTAACCTGTGCGCACAAACTGGAACTTGTCACCGGGCTTTGCATCCGCGAGAGCAGGTTCGAGCTTGGCGTTCTTGATTACGGTCTTGGATTCGGGATTCAGATAATCGGTATACTGCTTATCCTCGGGAAGCTTTGAGGGATCTTCGAGAGTCAGGAGGTTGTCATAAAGCACGACATCTGCTTCGACTGTATTTTTAGCGGAGAGCCAGTGGATAGTACCCTTGATCTTGCGTCCGTCAACGGGATTGCCGTTACCGGTTTCGAGGTCAGCCGTTGCATGAATCTCCTTGATGGAGCCATCAGCGTTTTTGACGATCTCGCCGCATTTGATGATATATGCGCCCATGAGACGTACCTCACCCTCGGGCTTCAGGCGGAAGAACTTGGGAGGCGGAACCTCGGCGAAGTCCTCTGCGTCGATATAGAGCTCACGTGTGAATTTCACGCCGCGTGTGCCCATTTCGGGATGCTGAGGATGGTTCGGAAGCTCGAAGGTTTCTTCCTTATCTTCGGGATAGTTATCGATGATGACCTTGATGGGATCGAGCACTGCAACACGTCTCGGTGCGGTTTCGTTAAGCTCATCGCGAATACAAGCCTCAAGCAGACGGAGGTCAACAAGGCTGTCCGATTTTGCAACGCCGATACGACCGCAGAAGTCAACGATTGATGCACCCGTGTAACCGCGGCGGCGCATACCGCACAGTGTGGGCATACGGGGATCGTCCCAGCCGTCAACCTGTCCGCTTTCAACGAGTCCGCGTAAGAATCGCTTCGAGAGGACGGTGTTTGTGATGTTGAGTCTTGCAAACTCGATCTGACGCGGCTTATGCGGAACGCTTACGTTTTCGATCACCCAGTTATAAAGCGGACGGTGGATCTCAAATTCGAGCGAGCAGAGAGAATGTGTGATGCCCTCAAGTGCGTCCTGGATCGGATGTGCGAAGTCGTATGTGGGGTAGATACACCATTTATCGCCGTGACGGTGGTGATGCATATGCTTGATTCTGTAAATAACGGGGTCACGCAGCCAGAAGTTACCCGATGCGAGGTCGATCTTTGCACGCAGGGTATACTTGCCGTCCGGGAACTCGCCGTTCTTCATTCTCTCAAAAAGGTCGAGATTTTCTTCCATCGGACGCTCACGCCACGGAGATTTTGCAGGATTCTGTAAGTCGCCGCGGTATTCGTCCATCTGATCGGCAGAGAGCTCGCAGACGTATGCAAGTCCCTTCTTTATAAGCTCGACTGCGTATTCATAGTCCTTTTCAAAGTAGTCCGAGCCATAGAAGAAACGGTCCTCCCAGTCAAAGCCGAGCCAGTGGATATCCTCCTTGATGGCGTCAACGTATTCGGTGTCTTCCTTGGCAGGGTTGGTGTCGTCCATACGGAGGTTACATTTACCACCGTACTTTTTCGCCGTACCGAAGTCGATCGCGAGAGCCTTACAGTGTCCGATGTGCAGGTAACCGTTAGGCTCGGGCGGAAAACGTGTGTGAACTGTATTTACCTTACCCTCGGCGAGGTCTTCGTTTATAAATTCTTCAATGAAATTGGATGCTTCGATAGCCATTTTTGTAATCCTTTCGTTTAGAGAGTTGCGATCATCGCGTTTATTCTTGCTATGGTACGGTCCTTGCCGAGAATCTGCATTACCGTGTAAAGGTCGGGCGCGTTCATTTTGCCCGTGACAGCAACGCGGATGAACATACTGATATCGGCAACGCTGCCCTTGAATGCGGAGGGATCAGCCTTGTACGCCTTCATATCGGAAGCGAAACCGAGCTCGTCTGCGATCGCTTTTACCTTATCAAACCAAACGTTCATATCATCGCTTGCGTCGTATGTCGCGATGAATTTATCAAGTGTTACCTTGATGTCGTCCTTGGTGAAATTATCGGGAATTGCATCCTCGAAGGCGAAAAGCTCGTCATAGAAGAAGCCCATGTACGGCTTTGCATCTGCCCAGGTTGCGAGGTCTTTACGCGGTTTCTTTCCGCCGCGTCCTATCGCGAATATCTTTTCTGCGAAAGCGGGATCTGCGGCAAGTAACTTTCCGAACTCGGGATCGAAAGCGAGTGCCCATTCGGTGACCTTATCGGTGACCGCTTTTGCGTCCATACGCGAGATGACATTCTTTGATACGTCATTTAACTTATCAAAGTCAAAGAGACAGCCCGAGGTTGACATCTTCTTGATGTTGAACGGGAAATCGGTATACGGCTTGTCGGGGTTCTGCATATGCCATTCCTCATAGTTTGAATTGAGGAGCGTCATTATATATTCGCAGACCGCCTCGGGACAGTAGCCCATACGGGTGTAATCGTCCATATTCGCGCCCATGTCACGCTTGGAGAGCTTCTTTTTATTGCCTTGCTCATCGAGCTTCATTATCTGCGCGATATGCATATACTTCGGAAGCTTGAAGCCGAGAGCCGCGAAGAGCTGTATGTGCTTTGGCAGACTGGGAAGCCATTCCTCGCCGCGGATGACGTGTGTTGTTCCCATTAAGTGATCGTCAACTGCGTGTGCGAAATGGTATGTCGGGATTCCGTCAGATTTTAAGAGGACGAAATCCTCATCGTTTTCGGGAACGTCGATGTTGCCCTTAACGAGGTCTGTGAACTTCATTTTCTTTTCGGGATCGCCGAGGGCTAAGATTCGGAGCACAAACGGATGTCCTGCTTTGAGGTGCTCCTCGACTTCTTCGATCGTGAACTCAAGGCGTGCGAGCATTTCGGCGCGTTTTGCCTCTGCTTCTGCCTGCCAGTCTGTGTTTTTGAGTTCTTCTTTTTTGTTTACCTGTGCAAGCTCGTCAAGCTCCTCCTCGGTTGTGAAGCAGGGATATGCCTTGCCCTCGCGGACGAGCTGCTTTGCGTAGGTCTGATATATTTCGGCACGCTGACTCTGCTTATAAGGGCCGTAAATGCCGTGATCAGAAATGTTACCGTTCTCGTCGAGTATTGCACCCTCATCAAAGTTAATGCCGTAGGTCGCGAGAGTTTTTATGAGTCCTTCTGCTGCACCCTCGACTTCACGCTTTGCGTCTGTATCCTCGATTCGCAGATAAAATACGCCGCCGCTCTGATGTGCGAGACGCTCACCAACCGTTGAGGGGAAAAGTCCGCCGAAGTGAACAAATCCTGTCGGGCTCGGTGCGAATCTTGTAACCTTTGCGCCCTCGGGAAGCTCACGGCGTGGATAACGTGCTTCCATATCCTCGGGGAGGGTTTTGATGTTCGGGTAGAGAAGCTCTGCTAAATAATTGTAATCCATGTTTATATTGTCCTTTCGTTTCAGGATAGATGTTTTAAATATACGTTTGACAAACGTTCACGCTCGAGTGTGGTCGTTGAGCCGTGACCGGGGTAGAGCTTGTAATCGCCGGAAAGGGAAACGAGACGCCGTAAAGATTGCTCCATTGCACGGTCGTCACCGCCGTAGAGGTCACATCTTCCGATGCCGCTGTGAAACAGTGTGTCGCCTGTCACGATGATTCCGTCGCTCATGTAACAGACCGAGCCGACTGTGTGCCCCGGAGTGTGAAGCACGGTCAGCTTTGTTTCACCGAGCTCGATCGTATCGCCGTCCGAAAGTGTTATCTCTGCAGGTGCACATCCCTCGGTTATGCCTGCAAACTGTGCCATATACGTAAGATTCGGATCGGCAAGACTCTCTGCATCATATTTATGCAGTGCAAGAGGTGCACCGGTTTCACGCCTCAGTGCTTCGAGGGAAAGCATATGATCGAAATGTGCGTGAGTTAAAAGTATATATTTTATTTTTACTCCGTTTGATTCACAGAGTGTCATTATCCTTTTTTCGGAGTCTCGACCGCCCGGATCGATCACCGCGCCGATTCCCGTTGCCCCATCGCAAAGGATGACGCAGTTTGTACGCATCTCTCCGAGAGGTAATACACTGACCTTCATTATGGGTATTATCCCCCTATTTTATATTAATACTATTATATTATACCACGCTTTTCTTTGTTTGTCTATATTTTCGACGGGAATTTTTAGAAAAAATAAGACTTTCGCACGAAAAATTTTTTGTGTTTTTCCGACATATTTTGTGGCTTTTTTTCTTTTTCAGACTGATTTTGTCGTATCGGTTGACAACGGCGGTCTCGTGTGATAAACTAAAGTGTAATATATTATTTTGAGAGGTTATAAAAATGACTGAATATCAGAATATAATCGGCATTGTTGCAGGCGTTAAGCCCTCGATGAAATGGGACGGTAAGGAGTCCGTTTCCGATTGGCAGGCACGCGCAAAGGCAAAGCTTCGTGAGCTTATCGGACTTGATAAGATGATAGTAGCAGAGAAGTGTCTCGAGATCGAATATGACAGACAGGAAACGGATTTTCGTGAGATTCGCTTTAAATTTCAGAGTGAGCCGGGATATTTTGTTCCGTGTCATATGCTCATCCCGAACGGTGTTAGCGGAAAGCTGCCTGCGATCATCTGTATGCAGGGACACAGCAAGGGTATGCACATAAGCCTTGGCAGAACCAAATATGAGGACGAGGAAGTTAACGGTGACCGTGATTTCTGTATCCGTGCCGTTAAAGAGGGATATATTGCGATCGCGCTCGAACAGCGTAACTTCGGTGAATGCGGCGGAACTGAAACCGGACCGAAATGCACCGAGCCTGCGCTGACTAATCTGCTCATTGGCAGAACGACGGTCGGTGAGCGTGTCTGGGACGTTTCGCGTTGTATTGATGTACTGCTCTCCGATTTTGCGGAGTATGTACTTTCCGATCAGATTTATGCGCTCGGTAACTCGGGCGGAGGTACGACTACCGTTTATGTAACCGCGCTTGAGGAGCGTCTTGCAGGTGGTGTGCCGTCATGTGCGGTGTCAACCTTTGCGGCGTCGATAGGTGCGATGCATCACTGTGCCTGCAATTATGTTCCGAACATACTTAACTATTTTGACATGGCGGAGATACTTATGATGTCTGCACCTCGCAAGCTGGTTGTTGTAAGCGGTGCAGAGGATCCGATCTTCCCTGTTAAAGAGGCTAAGGAAATGGTTGCCGAAGCGAAGGAATTTTACACGGCGGCAGGTGCACCTGAGCGTATTGCTCACGTCATTGGGGATGGTGGTCACCGCTTCTATGCCGACGGTGCCTGGTCTGCGCTTAAAGCAATGAAATAAGATTAAGGTTTGATTTTTCAGAAGCTGTCATTATGGCGGCTTCTTTTTTTGTGCGGATGAGGGCACTCTCGCTATTTACGTACATACATTTACACAAAAAAACGTGATTTGGACGGTGGGATATGACAGTGATTGGCGTGTGTCGGCGGTTTTGTTGTGATATGCTAAAGGTGCGGCGAGCAATATATTTTAATGGGAGATGGTGCATATGGTGTGACATGAGAGAAAATGAAGTTTATTCGGAAATTTACTAAATTACGGAGGTTATGAAAATGAAATATGAAGTGAATGGAGCTTCAATAACTCTCATAGAGGATGAGGTGCTTGTTGCAGGCTCCGTCAAGGTTCACTTTGCCGAGTTTACATTCGATGAATCATGGGATGGGTACACGGCAAAGGTTGCGGTTTTTAAGATGGACGAGATTGAACGTGAGATACAGATTGTCGACGGAAAATGTGAGATTCCGTGGGAGGTTTTAAGTGAGCGTGGCACGATGCAGGCAGGCGTTTACGGCGCGACGGGTGAGGTCAGACGTCCGACACTGTGGTCAACGCCGAAAACGGTACAGCCGGGTGCTGCTTCATGTGAAAAGTCTCGCGAGCCGACTCCCGACAAGTGGCAGCAGGTGCTTGCGACGATCGAGCAGGCGGAATATGCCGTAACGCCGCGTATATCGGATAGCGGTAACTGGTTTGTTGGCGATAAGGATACAGGCATCAAGGCACGAGGCGATGACGGTGATGACTATATACTCACCGAGGCGGACAAGGCTGAGATCGTACAGACGGTGCTTGCAGGACTTCCCGACGGAGATGAGGTGAGTTATTAATGGCGACTGTTATAACAAGCGACAAGCATTACTCCGATATTGCCGCGAAGATACGTGAGAGGGCAGAGACCGATACGGTGTACAAGCCTTCCGAGATGGCGACAGGTGTTGATTCGGTTTACGGTAAGGGGATTGAAACCGGTGCACAGACGGAATATGACCGTTTTTGGAACGAGTTTCAGGATTATGGAGAGCGTACCGATTACACGTTTGCATTCAGGCATTGGAGTGCCGATTATATCCGTCCCAAATATAAGGTGGAGAACATATCGCTTCAGGCACAGCAGATGTTCCAATTCGCGAAGATCAAAAAATTGGAGGCAGAACATTTCGACCTTGCGGGTGCAGACAAGCTTAGCGGTACTGTATACGGGATGTTCAACGCCTGCAAGCAGCTTGAGGAGATTGAGGATGTTGGCATCCCTGCAACGAACTATTCTGCGACTTGGTACAACTGTACGGCACTTCGTAAAATAGCGATCATCAGATGCGTAGCAGGTAAAGCGTTTAATGCGGCTTTCCAGAACTGTGAAGCTCTTGAGGATGTTACGTTCACGGGTGAGATGTCGATGAACGGACTCGATCTTCGCTATTCGACGAAGCTTAATCGTGCAAGCATTGAGAGCGTTATAAATGTGCTTTCAAGCTCGACAAGCGGACGCAGTGTGACGTTATCGGAAGCGGCGGTCAATACGGCGTTTGAAACGTCGGCAGGTGCGACGGACGAAAGCACTTCACCCGAATGGGCGGCACTTATTGCGACAAAATCCAATTGGACGATATCACTTATTTAGGAGGTTAAAATGAAAACAAGAACTATTATTTATGCAGATGAAGGAATGGTACTCACAGACGGTGTTACTTACGGAAAGCAGATATATCTTGCAGAGGGTGTTGACGGCAGTGCGTTTTATGAGATAAGTGACGAGGAATATGCGGCGATTCTGGCGGAGCAGGCTGATGCTTTATTCATCGAGGGTGATCTTGTGTGAATTTCCGTAAAACAAATGCAAGGAAAGCGGTGAAAAAATGAAAAATATTGATTGGAAACGTAAACTTACGTCGCGTAAATTCTGGACGGCGGCGGTTGGGTTTGTCAGTTCGCTGATGCTCGGTTTTGGCTGTGCACAGTCGGATGCGGCAGAGGTCACGTCCATCATCATGGCAGGCGCGACACTTATCGCTTATATAATCGGTGAGGGTATCGTTGACGCAAGCTCACCAAGTGTGCAGGAATAATATATAGCCACAAACAAAAAAGCTGTCTGCTTATGATCACAGGCAGCTTATATTATTATTCAGCGGTTTTCGATTGTTGAGACCGTTTTTCTTTTCACTATAACTTTGATGTCCTTCTTGACAGCTTTCTGAATGTATAAATGAACATGACAAGCAGTATGCAGGAGGTTAATACCCACGATACGGGATATATGAAAAATACCGTCTCAAGCTTGTGATATTCCGGAATAAGGAAGACCGTATTTACCCAGACTATACGAAGCAGTACCGAGCCGAAAAGGCTGACGAGCATTGGAACAAACGATCGTCCGAGTCCGCGGAGTCCGGAAGTGAGAACATCCATCATTCCGCAGGTGAAATGGAGTGTTCCGATGTATCGCATACGAAGGAGTCCTGCTTCGAGGGCTTCTTTTGAATCAACGAAAATTCCGAGCAGTGCTTTTCCAAGGAAGGAATAGAATATCGCGAATATCACGCCGACGGTTATAACGCAGGCTTGACCGAGAAGCTGTGACTTTAATATGCGTTTATAGTTATGTACACCGTAATTCTGCGAGGTCGAGGAAACGACAACGGTTGTCCAGGCGTTCATTGCAACATACGAAACACCCTCGATCGTCGCCATTGCACCGCTTCCCGAGATGGCTGCATCGCCGAATACGTTGATGGAGGACTGTATTGCGATGTTTGAAACCGAGAAAAGCGAGGTCTGGAGTCCTGCCGGAAATCCGATGCGCAGGATCTGAAGTGCGATCGATTTGTCAAGCGAGAGCTTTTTCACCTCGAAACGAAGTGCACCTATTTCACGAAGCAGACAACGTATAATAAGCACTGTCGCAAGCGTTTGTGCAATGACCGTCGCAAGCGCAACACCGGCAACACCTGACGGGTCAAATTTTATTACTGTTACGAAGACGATGTTCAGAATTACATTAAGCGTACCCGATGCCATGAGAAAATAGAGCGGACGCTTTGTGTCGCCGACGGCACGGAGTATCGCCGCTGCATAGTTGAACACCACCGTCGGGGTGATGCCGAGGAAATATACGAACAGGTACCTTTTCGAAAGAGGAAGAACATTCTCGGGGACGTTCATATATTCGAGCAACAGTGGAGCTGCAAGCAGACCTAACGCGGTTATGACGATTCCCGAAATGACGGACATAATGAGCGAGGTGTGGAGCGTTTTTGAAAGGCTGTCGTCGTCCTTTGCGCCGAAGAAGCGTGCGGCAAGTACATTTGAGCCGACCGAGAGTCCCATGAGAAGTCCGACGAGGAAGGAGCAGAGTGAACCGGTTGAGCTGATCGCCGCGAGTGAAATATCTCCGCAGAACATACCGATTATTGCCATATCTGCGGCGTTAAACAGCGTTTGGAACATATTTGAGAGCATTACGGGGATGGCGAATTTTATGAATTTAGGGAGAAGTGCACCCTCACACATATCTATTTGATTTGAAGCCCTTTTGATATTAGTGCTCATAATTTTTCCTCCTTGTCAGATCAAGATATTACTGATTATATTGTATTCTTTTGTAAGGTCAAAGTCAATGGGCAAAAGACAGAAAAACATAATTGGGCAATGTTAATTTTTGATGAATTTAACAACACCCCTTGCGCGACAGCATGGTTTGTGATACAATATATTGTGAATATTTTTATTTTTTTCAAAATATGTCAAGAATAGCAGTGGAAGTGCAGCAGTGATGTTGCATTTGTGTGCTGCTTCGTTTTATAAAGTAAACTGCTTTTGATTGAAAGGAACATTAAAATGACTCAAAAACGCAAAACAAAAATAGTCTGTACAATAGGTCCCGCTTCGGCAAACCCCGAAACCGTACGCAAAATGATCACCTCCGGAATGGATGTGGCTCGTCTTAATTTTTCACACGGTGACCATGCGGGACACAAGCGCATTGCCGATATGATCAAAGAAGCTCGTGCGGAGCTTGGAACTCATACTGCGCTGCTTCTTGATACAAAGGGTCCCGAAATACGCATCGGTAAGCTTGCCGAGCCGGTGGTGCTTGAGCGTGACGCCGAGTTTAAACTTGTGTTTGATGATATAATTGGCGATGCAACTCAGGTTTCGGTCACGTATAAGAATCTGTGGCAGGATGTTTCCATCGGAAGCCGTATTCTCATTGACGACGGTCTCATTGAGCTGAAGGTTACCGAAACGAACTGCTCGGGTATCACCTGTCGTGTCGTTAACGGCGGCAGAATTTCAGACCGTAAGGGAGTTAATGTTCCCGGAGTGAAGCTGTCTCTGCCGTTTTTGTCCGAGCGCGATATTTCCGATATTGAGTTTGGTATTGAGGAGGATTTTGATTTTATCGCGGCATCGTTTACTCAGTGTGCGGCAGATATTGTCAGCATCCGTGACCTGCTTGAGAGGCGTAACTGTCACAATATACGTATCATAGCGAAGATCGAAAATGCAGCAGGCGTTGAAAATATCGACGAGATCATAAAGGTTTCGGACGCTATCATGGTTGCACGCGGTGATATGGGTGTTGAGATTCCGATGCAGGATATTCCGATCGTTCAGAAGCGTCTCATTTCCAAAGCCTACAGCGCAGGTAAGCCTGCTATAACCGCGACGCAGATGCTCGAATCGATGACGAAGAATCCGCGTCCGACACGTGCGGAGATAACCGACGTTGCAAACGCTATTTACGACGGCACGTCCGCGATCATGCTTTCGGGCGAAACCGCGGCAGGAAGCTATCCCGTTGAGAGCGTTGCGATGATGTCCTCAATTGCGATACGAACCGAGAGTGACATCAGTTATACTGAACGTTTTTCGCGTCTGCAGTCGGGCTTTTCAAATGTTACGACCGCGATCTCTCATGCGGCGTGCACAACCGCGAACGACCTCGGTGCGAATGCGATTATTACAGTTACAAAATCGGGACAGACCGCGAGAATGATCAGCCGTTTCCGTCCCGAAACACCGATCATCGGCTGTTCACCGAGCGATAAGGTCTGTCGTCAGCTCTCGCTTTCGTGGGGCGTTTCACCGCTTCACATCGAGGAGCAGACCAACAGTGACACGTTGTTTGATCATGCACTCGACCGTGCGTACGAAAACAAGCTGGTTGATTACGGTGATCTTGCCGTTATCACAGCCGGACTTCCGCTTGGTGTTGCAGGTACGACGAACATCCTCAAGGTACAGATCGTCGGTGATGTTCTGACAAGCGGTACAGGTATCGCGGCATGGGGTGTTGAGAGCGTATGCGGAACGATTTGCGTTTGCCGTGACGAGGATGAGATGCGTCAGAAGTTCAAGGGGGACGAGATTGTTGTTATTCCCTCAACCTCTAACAAGGTTATTGACCTGCTTCGTCATGCACGCGGTATCATTTGTGAGATTGATGGTGACGATTCTCATGCGGCGATCGTCGGACAGGCGCTTGGCATTCCCGTTATCGTTGGTGCGCTCGGTGCAACTCGTATACTCAAAAGCGGTACTGCCGTCACGCTCGATGCAAAGCGCGGTATGGTTTACTGCGGAAGATAAGGTATAATAATAATACTACAAAAAACGGTCGACTCACGAAAACGAGCCGGCCGCTTTTGTTGTTTTTTACTTAAAATATGATAATCAAGAACTGCGAAGCGAGTACAATTGCAACGAGAGCTATAGGGTAAGTAGCCGCATAAGCTGCTGTAACATCCTCTGTACCTGAAACATTGATAAGTGTTCCGAGTGCGGGAGTGGAAGTCATACCGCCTGTGATAGAGCCGAGATTATTGAGAAGGCTCAATTTCAGAACATATTTAGCAAAGAAAAAGCCGACGATCATAGGAATTATAGTCATAAGTGCGCCGTAGAGGAAGTATACGGGCTGGAAGCACTCAATAAACTTTGCTCCGCCTGCAATTCCGGCACCGATTAAAAAGAGCATAAGTCCGAATTCGCGGAAAACTTTAAGGGTCGCCGCAGGTGGCATAAGATTTATCTTGCCTATACGTCCGAAATGTCCGAAAACAAGGGAGATAAGGAGATATCCACCGGTTGTTGTCAGAGAGAATGAGCCAATTTTGATACTGCCAATAAGCAGTCCCACGATAGCTGCAAGTGCAAACGGGGCAATTCCGAAGGAATCGATAGTTATAAGCTTTTTGTCGGTATTTGTATCTACCGGATCCTCTGCATTTCCGTCGCTTTCAGCAAGCATCTTGCGTTCCTTTTCCATATCAGCCTTTACAAACTTCGGAACGAGCTGAACGAAAAGAACGACTCCGATAACGCCGAAGATATATGCGATGCCGTTTCCGACAGCTACATAGCTTGCATAATTGTTACCTATTGCCTCTTTAGCCGCCGAGAATGCGGGAGTGGAGGTAAGAGCACCGGAAAAGAGTCCTGTCATAATAGCGGTAAGCTCTTCTGTTGGGATATCCTTCATAGTGAGCTTGGCAAATACGATACAGCCTGCACATACCAATGCACCTGATACGATGATAAGCAGACCGAGAAGTATATATGTTTTGAAGTTCTTTTTCAGATTTCCAAAGAACTTGGGACCTGCGATAAATCCTACCGATGTTACGAAAAGCATAAGACCGATGTTTTCGATGATTTTAAGTGCTTCGGTGGTGTACATAGGGGTCTGAGCCTCAAGGTTTTCGTAGAAAAGGCAGCCAAAGAGTAAAGCGATGAGAAAAACGCCTGCGGTGCCTAAATTTACACCTTTGATTGTTACTCTACCGAGCAAATAGCCAACAGCGGCGATAACGAGAACTGAAAAGACAAGAAAGGAAACGCCTGTTATATTAAGATTAAATTTCCCATCAAAAAATTCGAAGATTTTCATTTTTTCCTCCAAAAGATATTACTTGCTTGAGGCGAACATACTTCATTAAATATGTCCTCCGTCAATCCGTATTTCGGGCGAGCCCACGTTATGCAGACTCGCCTTGAAGTACAAAATTATTTCATAAGCTTTGCGTTTGGCTCATCGTAAACGGGGTTGCCGTGTGTATAACGGGGAAGAAGTCTCGGAGAAACGACGTTGGTCTTGATTCCTGCGTCTGCCATTTCCTTTACGAAGTCATCAACATGAGAAAGTGTGAGCTTTTCTGCTGTTTTCGTATCCTTTGCCGCAGCCGCTGCATTAACGCCGGCGTTACGTCCGAATACGATGATATCGAGAAGGCTGTTACCCATGAGTCTGTTCTCGCCGTGGATACCGCCGACTGCCTCACCTGCAACAAAGAGGTTCTCAACGCCGGACATACCGTTTTCGCCGATCTTGATACCGCCGTTCTGATAGTGGAGTGTCGGGTAAATGAGTATAGGCTGCTTACGCATATCGATGCCGTATTTGAGATACATACGCATCATTGCCGGGATTCTCTTTTCGATTGTGCCTTCACCGTGGAGAAGCTCTATCATCGGAGAGTCGAGCCAGATACCCTTGCCGCCGTCGAATGTGTCAACGCCCTTGCCCTTGCGGCACTCGCGGATAACAGTGGAAGCGCAAACGTCACGGGTTTCGAGCGGATACATGAACGCTTCACCGTCAGCGTTGATGAGCTGTGCGCCGATGGAACGTACCTTTTCGGTTACGAGCGCACCGAAGATCTGCTGGGGGAATGCCGCACCGGTGGGATGATACTGGAGAGTGTGTGCATAAAGTAAAGGTGCACCTGCTCTGTAAGCGAGAACAAGACCGTCGGCGGTTGCACCATAATGGTTGGAGGTCGGGAAGCCCTGATAGTGCATACGTCCTGCACCGCCTGTTGCAATTACAACGGTTTTTGCTCTTGCAATAAGGATTTCCTTTGTTTCCATGTTCATGAGAACCGCACCGGCTGCCTTGCCGTTTTCGTCCTTGATTATCTCGATTGCCGAGGTGAAATCAACAACGGGGATCTGTCTGTTCTGAACCTCGTCGCGGAGAACTCTCATGATCTCAGCGCCCGAGTAGTCCTTACAAGCGTGCATACGCTTTCTGGAGGTACCGCCGCCGTGGGTGGTTACCATTGTGCCGTCCTCTTCCTTGTCGAACATTACGCCAAGGTCGTTGAGCCACTTGATACATACGGGAGCGTCGTTAACGAGCTTGTAAACGAGCTCGGGAACGTTTTTGAAGTGTCCGCCGCCCATAACGTCGAGATAGTGCTGTGCGGGGCTATCGTTCGGCTTGTCAGCCGCCTGGATACCGCCCTCTGCCATCATCGTATTAGCGTCGCCGTGACGAAGCTTTGTAACGATCATTACGTCAGCGCCGTTTTCGTGAGCCATAATAGCCGCTGCCGAGCCTGCTCCGCCGCCGCCGATAACGAGAACGTCAACGTCGTAATCGATCTTTGTAAGGTCGATGTCCGCGGGCTTGACTCTGGGGTTCGCCTGAAGGATCTCAGCGAGCTCGAGCGGAACCTTTTCGCCCTTGTTGGG
>JAFTTS010000120.1 GCA_017466685.1 Clostridia bacterium | reverse complement strand
CCACAGTTGTATAATTTCCTTTTCATACTCCTCTATGTGTCGATATTCTCTTGCCATAACAAAACCTCCTATAGTAGTACTTTAATTCTACCATAGGAGGCTGTTTTTTTCAATTGTCCGTTTTTAACGGACTTGTTCAGTTTTTTAGGCTATGCCGGCTTTCTTATTTTTGCGGATATTACTTGATAATTTTAAGTGCCTTCAGAAGCTCGGTTATAACAGTCGGAACGAACGCAAGACCGAGTGCGATAAGATAGTGAACAGGCTTTAAAAGAACAAGACCAAACGCCGAGTTAATAGGCGTAAGAGCAACGAGAGCAGTCAGCACGAATGATGACAGCGCCGCCAAATTGAGAGTCTTGTTCGTGAACGGTCCAACCTTAAAGAGCGACTTGTTCGAGCGCATATTGAACGACTGGAACACCTGCGTCATCGCGAGTATGATAAACGCCATAGTCTGACCGGCATGAGCAGGATCAACCGCAAGAGTCGGAGCGATAACATTCTCGCCGAGATAGTAACCGGTAAGCGTCAACGCCGCGAACATGATACCCTGAAGCACGACCTGAATACCGAGACCGTGAGCGAAGATTCCCTCTTTTTTGGGCTTGGGCTTACTCTGCATGATATCCTTTTCAACGGGCTCCATACCGAGTGCGATTGCCGGAAGTGAGTCGGTTACGAGGTTGATCCAGAGAAGCTGCATCGAAAGAAGCGGTGTTGCACGCCAAAGAATCATTGCAAAAAATACAGTGAACACTTCGCCGATGTTTGTTCCGAGGAGATATCCGACAACCTTACGGATATTTGCGTAAATACCGCGGCCTTCACAAACAGCGTCAACGATGGTTGCGAAGTTATCGTCGGTAAGCGTCATATCAGCAGCACCCTTGGCAACGTCTGTACCGGTTATACCCATTGCACAGCCGATATCAGCCGCCTTGAGTGCAGGAGCATCGTTTACGCCGTCGCCGGTCATTGAAACGACTTCATCCTGCTTCTGCCATGCCTTGACGATGCGGATCTTATCCTCGGGCGATACACGTGCATAAACGGAGATCTTGCGTATACGCTTGTCAAGCTCTTCGTCGCTCATCTTCTGAAGCTCTGCACCGGTAACAGCCTCGTCACCCTCGTTGTAAATACCGAGATCCTTTGCAATTGCACAGGCTGTGATAACGTGGTCACCGGTAATCATAACGGGACGGATTCCGGCACTCTTACAAACCGTAACAGCGTCACGTGCCTCATCACGCGGCGGATCTATCATACCGACAAGACCGATAAGAGTGAGACCGTTTTCGAGAGTATCACTGTCGGGATTTTCGGGAAGTGCGTCAATTTCCTTTATTGCAACGGCGATAACACGAAGCGCATCGGCACTCATTTCCTCGCAAACACGGCGAGATGTGTCAATGTCACCCGAGGTACAACGCTCGATGAGCATATCATACGCACCCTTGGTGATAACAGTCAGCTTGTCACCGATCTTGTTAACCGTAGTCATAAGCTTACGGTCGGAGTCGAACGGAAGATCGAACACACGCGGACATTCGGCGTTGATCTCGTCCTTGTGCATACCGTTACGTGTTGCGGCAAAGACGATGGAGGTTTCAGTCGGGTCACCGATATGCTTTACAGTACCGTCATTTTCAAACACAATCGAACCGTCACAGCAGAGTGCACCGAGCTTGATAAGACGGCACATTTCCTTGCTGTTATCATCGGTTATATCCTCGGCTAAATTTCCGTCCGCAAGCCAACCGCGAACGAGTGTCATGCGGTTCTGCGTGAGTGTACCCGTCTTATCCGAACAAATTACGGATGCACTGCCGAGCGTTTCAACTGCAGGCAGACGGCGTATGATAGCGTTACGCTTAACCATGCGCTGTACACCGATCGAAAGCACGACAGTAACAATTGCGGGAAGTCCCTCGGGAATAGCCGAAACCGCAAGCGAAACCGCGGTCATGAACATATCCATCGGATCAAGCTGATTTATAAGACCGATAACAAAGATAACCGCACAAGCACCGAGTGCCACAAAGCCGAGATACTTACCCAGCTGTGCAAGCTTTCTCTGAAGCGGAGTCTGACCGTCGCTTTCACCCTCAAGAAGTCCGGCGATCTTACCCATTTCGGTGCTCATACCTGTGCCTGTAACTATAGCCTTACCTGCACCGTACGACACCGAACAGCCGGAATATATCATGTTCTTACGGTCACCAAGAGGCGAATCCTCTGCAACGACTGCGTTTGCATCCTTTTCGGACGGAACAGATTCACCGGTCAGCGCAGATTCCTCGGATTTAAGTGAAGATGAGGTGATAAGACGTGCGTCTGCAGGAACAAAATCACCTGCTTCTATTTTAATGATATCACCGGGAACAAGATCAGCGGCATCAATAATTTCTTCTTTACCGCCGCGGATAACTCTCGCATGAGGTGCCGATAAATTCTGCAGAGCCTCAAGAGATTTCTCCGCCTTTGATTCCTGAACCACACCCATAATGGCGTTCAGAACGACGATCAAAAGTATCAGTGCCGGCTCAAAAAATTCCTTCGGATTCCTTTCAATACAAGCAATTACAAAAGACACAACAGCCGCCGCGATAAGTATCAGGATCATAACATCCTTGAACTGCTCGAAGAAACGCTGAATCATGGTCTTTTTCTTTTTTTCGCGAAGTTTGTTTTTTCCGTACTTTTCGAGTAAAGCCGACGCTTCGGCATCGGTTAAACCGTTATCGGAGCTGCCAAGCGACTTTATAAGCTCGGAAAGCTCTGTGGAATGTGGTGACATCTGAAGTCCTCCTTAAATTTTGATAAGATTATTATATCTGATATATAAGCCTTTTTCAAGTGTACTATTCATTATTTAACAATATTTTTCACTTTTATTCGCAAGTAGTTAATATACCGTATCACGCGGTCATGTGACTGGATAGCTATTAAAGAAAACAGTCCCTCGTTTTGAAGGACTGTAATGTTACTTATTTAGCAGCCTCGCTCTTTTCAATCTCGGCGATCATGTCAACACGTGCCTGATGACGTCCGCCTTCAAACTCAGTGTTTATAAATATGTCCGCAAGCTCAAGTCCGAGACCAATGCCAACGACTCTGCCGCCAAGACAAAGCACATTTGAATCGTTGTGCATACGAGTATACTTCACCGAAAAAGCATCGGAAGCACACGCCGCACGGATTCCGCGATGCTTATTCGCCGCAATGGACATACCGATACCGGTACCGCAAACGAGAATGCCACGGTAACATTCACCCGACTGAATCGACTCGCAGAGCACCTTTGCATAGTCGGGATAGTTTACGCTCGCGGTTGAATAGCAGCCGAAATCCTTATACGCAATTCCCTTTTCCTTGAGCTGTTCGATAATTGCGTTTTTAAGCTCATATCCGCCGTGATCACAGGCGATAGCAAGAATTTTTTCCATGTTCTTTCTCCTTAAAAATATTATTACAAATTATTTAACAGCACCGAGCTTTTCTTTGAGTTCACGCTCGGCTTGCGATGCACGAAGATAATGCGCCGATAATTCTCTGTCCGTCTTTCCCTCGCCAAGCGAAAGGAGTTCATCTGCGATAAGTGCCACAAACAGGGCATTCTGCGGTATAAGCAGCGGCGACGTTTCAGTCACGGTAATCTCGCTACCTGCAAAATATCCGCGTGCAAGCTCGTAACCGTCACCGCAAAGACGGATATTAACAGCACCCATTTCGATAAGCCGTGTTTTCAGCTCATCAAGCGGCAGAAGCATATCCTGCGTCAAACGCTTACCATCCTTAAAAACGGCTGTATAAACCTGGTTGCGGCGTGCATCCATAACGGGGACGATATAACCGTCATATCCGTCAAGATTTTTCGCCAGTGCCGCGAGGGTTGACACACCGATACACGGCTTTTGTGTATTAAAAGCAAGTCCCTTTATAAGCGAAACACCAATGCGTACGCCCGTAAACGAGCCGGGACCTTCCGACACGGCAAACGCATCAATGTCACCGATCTTCACAGCCGCCTTTGAGAGCATATTTTCTATCATCGGAAGCATGGTTTCGCTGTGTGTCAGCAGACCATTTTCGGTATAAAGCGCAAGCATACGTCCGTCACGAAGAAGCGCACACGTCGCAGTATTCGCGCTTGTATCAATTGCTAAGATCAACATTTTATTTACCACAAATCTCCGCAGTTATTTTTCGCTCGTCATCACCGAGCTTTTCAATGGTGACACGAACATATCTTTCGGGAAGCGCAAACGGGATGTTCTCGCTCCACTCGGTAATAATTATACCGCGTCCGAAATAATCGTAAAATCCAATCGAATCGAGTGCGTCCTCGTCCTCAATGCGATACATATCAAAATGAAACAGTGATGTTTCACCCTCATATTCATTAACAATGGTATACGTCGGCGAGCAGACATCGGCATCCGGAACGATCACCGAAGCAAATCCACGTGTAAAAGCGGTTTTACCTGCTCCGAGATCGCCGTAAAGTGCCACAAAGCTCTCGTTTTCTTCGAGAACATATTTCGCAATTTCTGCGCCGACGGTTTCAGTTTCATCGGCGCAGTGTGTTATTTTTTCAAGAAATTTCATTAAAACAGACCGGTTATCTTACCGTCATCATCGACGTCAATATTATATGCCGCAGGAACCTTGGGAAGACCGGGCATTGTGAGTATCGTACCGGTGAGAGCAACGATAAATTCTGCACCTGCCGAGAGTCTTACCTCGCGTACAGTTAGCGTGAAGCCCTTCGGACGACCAAGCTTTGCAGGATCATCGGAGAGTGAATACTGTGTCTTTGCCATACATACGGGGAACTTGGCATACTTCTCGTCAAGAGCTAAAATTTCCTGGAGCTGCTTTTCCGCCCCTGCTTCGTAAACTACATTATCAGCACCGTAAATTTCACGTGCTACAGTCGCGATCTTATCCTTGATCGACATTTCGTCGGGATAGAGCACCTTGAAGTTCGAAGCCTTTTCACAAGCCGCAACAACCTTGTTTGCAAGCTCAACGCCGCCTTCTCCGCCCTTTGCGAATACCTCGGAAAGTGCCAGCTCTGCACCGCGAGCCTCGCAAGCCTTACGGATGAAGTCAAGCTCTGCATCGGTGTCGGTATCAAAGCGGTTGAGCGCAACAACTACGGGAACGCCGTACTTCGTTAAGTTGTCGATATGTGCTTCGAGGTTGACGATACCCTTTTCGAGAGCTGCGAGATTTTCGTTCTTAAGCTCGGTCTTGGGTACGCCGCCGTTATATTTGAGTGCACGAACGGTTGCAACGAGAACGATCGCGCTCGGTGCAAGTCCTGCTTTACGGCACTTGATATCAAGGAACTTCTCCGCACCAAGGTCAGCACCGAAGCCTGCCTCGGTAATGCAGTAGTCAGCGAGCTTCAGAGCAAGCTTTGTTGCACGTACGGAGTTACAGCCGTGTGCGATGTTTGCAAACGGACCGCCGTGAATGATAGCGGGAGTGTTTTCAAGAGTCTGAACAAGGTTCGGCTTGATTGCATCCTTGAGAAGTGCAGTCATCGAGCCTTCAGCCTTGATGTCACGAGCGTAAACGGGCGAGCCGTCATACTTATATGCAACGAGAATGTTACCGAGACGCTTCTTGAGGTCGGAGATAGATTCTGCAAGGCAAAGTATTGCCATAACCTCGGATGCAACGGTGATCTGGAAGTGATCCTCACGAACAACGCCCGAGAGCTTACCGCCCATACCGATCACGCAGTTACGAAGTGCACGGTCGTTTGTGTCGGTGCAGCGAATGACAACGACACGTCTCGGGTCAATACCGAGCTCGTTGCCCTGCTGGAGATGATTGTCGAGTATTGCACAAAGGAGATTGTTTGCCGCGGTGATAGCGTGGAAGTCGCCTGTAAAATGGAGATTGATGTCCTCCATCGGAACAACCTGCGCATAACCGCCGCCTGCCGCACCGCCCTTAACGCCGAAAACCGGTCCGAGAGAGGGTTCGCGAAGTGCGATAACTGCGTTTTTGCCGATCTTCTCCATTGCCATACCGAGACCGACGGTTGTGGTAGTCTTACCCTCACCGGCCGGCGTGGGATTGATGGCAGTCACGAGAATCAGCTTGCCGTTCGGCTTATTTTCGGTGCGCTTGATAAAGGCATCATTGATCTTCGCCTTATACTTACCGTAGTATTCGAGTTCGTCCTCGGTCACTCCGAGCTTTTCGGCGATCTTCCCGATGGGGAGCATGGTTGCTTCCTGTGCGATTTGGATGTCTGTTTTCATAATTTTGTGTCCTTTCATGGCAGGTGTATTATTCCTGCCCGGCATAATAGTATTCTAATGAGTATATTATACCATAACTTACCTCGCCTCGTCAATAGGTTATAATTTTTTCCTATGAAGAAAAATTCATGTGATTGAATGAGAAATATGTAAAAAACTATTGAAAAATCAAATAAAATGTGATATAATAGTATATATGCATTCATGGCGAGGTGAGAAAATGATAGCCATTTTACCAAATATAATAACAATTTTCCGAATATGCGGATCGATTGCGCTCATGTTCATCGACCCTATAAAAATGTATGTCGCATTTCTTGTGCTTTACACCCTTGCCGGAATAAGCGATGCAGTCGACGGTTGGATCGCGCGGCACTTTCATGTTACAAGTGAGCTCGGAACAAAGCTTGACACAATTGCCGATTTTCTCTTTTACGCCGTGATGTTCGTGAAGTTCCTTCCGCCTTTAATAGAACAGCTTCCGCTTTGGGTCTGGATAATCGGCTTCACAATAATTTTCCTTCGAATCTGCTCATACGTCATTGCGGCAATAAAATATCACAGATTTGCAACGCTTCACACCTATCTTAACAAGCTGACGGGAATCAATATATTCATCATGCCGTATTTCAGAGACTATCTGCTCCCTGTCTCCATTGTTCTCTGCTTCGTTGCAGGAACCGCAACCCTCGAGGAGCTGATAATTCACATCCGCTCAAAAACATACGACTCATCAAGAAAAACACTCTTGTTTACCAAACCTAAAAAAACTAACGGTGCAGTTTAAAGCTTGCACCGTTTCTTTATGCCTATTTAATATGTACGATACCGTTTTCAACCGAGAGTCTGTCCGAGCAGAAAAGCTCAATTGCCTCGGGGAGTATCTTCCATTCAGCCTGCTCCATGATACGTTTTTGGAGAATTTCCGGTGTGTCACCCTCGAGAATAGCAACAGCCTTCTGCGCGATGATCGGACCACCGTCACAAACCTCGTTTACAAAATGCACCGTCGCACCTGAGACCTTAACACCCTTTGCAAGTGCCGCTTCATGCACGTGCAGGCCGTAAAAGCCGTCGCCACAGAAGCTCGGGATAAGTGCCGGGTGAACATTGATAACGCGGTTTTCATAGGTACGCGTAAACGCCTCATCGAGGATTATCATAAAGCCTGCAAGAACAACAAGGTCAATTCCTCTCGCTTCAAGCACCTCGATCAGCTTTTTCGTATATTCTACGCGGTCGGGATATTCCTTTTTCGGAACAACGATTCCCTCAACACCGTGATTTTTCGCACGTTCAAGTGCATATGCTCCCTCTTTTGAGGAAACAACCACATCCACACGTCCGCTTTTGATGATACCCGAATCACAAGCATCAAGAATCGCCTGCAGATTGGTTCCGCCACCCGAAACAAGTACAGCAATTTTCTTCATCGTCTACCTCAGTTAAGCTCTGCCTGCAGCTTTGCATCCTTTGCGACAACGCCTGCTTCCATTTCTGCCTTGAAGCGCTCAAGTCTGTCTGCAAGTGTATCGTCGGAAAGTGCGAGCATCTGTGCCGCTAAAATAGCCGCGTTCTGTGCGCCGTCAATGGCAACAGTCGCAACGGGAATACCGCCCGGCATCTGTACCATCGAAAGAAGCGAATCAAGTCCGTCCATTGTCGATGACTTGATCGGAATACCGATAACGGGAAGCGTTGTATAAGCCGCGATAACGCCACCAAGATGTGCCGCTTTGCCTGCCGCCGCGATGATAACACCGAAGCCGTTTGCCTTTGCACCCGATGCAAATTCCTCTGCCTGACGGGGAGTTCTGTGTGCACTGATTACGTGCGCCTCATACGGAATACCGAACGCAACAAGCTGATCGATACATTTCTTGACTACGGGCAGATCGGAATCACTGCCCATGATAACTGCAACTTTTTTCATAGTAATTATATCCTTTCAAAAATATTATAATTGTTTTTAAATACAGTAAGCAACGGCGGCAACTCTTTTTGCAGCCTCTGCTAACGATTTGAGCTCGATATATTCATCGCGGGAATGTATGTTTTTGCCTTCTGTTCCGATATTGTCAACGCAAGGAATACCACACTCGGTCACATAAGCCGCGTCCGAACCGCTGGGACAACTACGTGCTTCAAGGTGCGGCAGACCGTTTAACTCGAAGATCTCGTTCATCTTATCAAGCAGCTCGTAATTCTTTTCGGACTTCACCATAGCCGGACGGTAACTCATCTCGTGAAAATCACAGGTACATCCCGGGATAGTTGAGTTCTCGGCGATTTCTTTAATCTTTTCTCTGACTTGTCTGACCTCATCAAGCGTGGCAAAGCGTATGTCAGCAATAAATGTACATTCTTCCGGTACAGTATTGGCAACCGTTCCGCCCTTTATAACACCACAGCTGCAGGTGAGTCCGTCCGTATTCTTCATTTTCTCTAATTCTATAATTTTATAAGCCGCCTCAGCTATCGCACTTGCACCTTCCGCACAGCGTGATGAATGAAGTGCCTTTCCGTGTACAGTAAATCTGTATCGTAAGATTCCCTTTCTCTGCAGCACAGCCGTCTTTCCGCTTATGCCTTCAAGATTCAGAAATGCCACGGAGCCTTTTGCCTTTTCACAAATATAATTTATAGTAGCCTGAGCACTGTACTGGCTTCCGTTTTCCTCGTCAGACTGAAGGAACAGCTTCACGGGACGATCCTTAAATCCACATTTCTCAAGAGCTTCCATCGCCATAAACGCCGCAACTATACCACCCTTACAGTCCATAACTCCGGGGCCGTACATATTTTTCACGTCACGTGTTACGGCAGGAGTACCAAACAGTCCGACGGGATGAACCGTGTCCATATGTCCCGAAACGGATAACGGAGCACCGGGCGCAGCGGGAGTCAGCGTGATAGCAACCACATTTCCCGAAACATCCTGCTCGAAAACCTCCGTCTGCCAACCGCGGCTTTTTGCCATATCAAGAAAATATTCTCCAACCTCATCAACGCCTTGTTTGAAATCTGTGGGGCTTTCAATATTACAAACGGCTTCCAATATATCAAGATACCGTTCATTCAAGCTGTCAATCGTTTCAAACAAATCTTTACATTTCATAAATCAACACCACCGCTATGAGTTTTATAGATATAATTATACCATATTTGTCCATATACTGTCAAGAGAAATCATACAAAGCTTTGAGTCTTTTAATATATTCGTCAACCGCACCGCGAGTTTCAAAAATGATAATCTCCTTCGATGAATATTTATAAAGAAGCTCCATCACACGCGGACGGCTTTGACTATTATATGACCTCACAAATTCGGCAAACTCCGCATCCTCATCGCTTTCGATCCAAGGCATATCGTCACGCGGCTTTCCACGCCTTTCCTCTATGCCTGCAAGACAAACATCGGTCGGAAAATCAAGAAAGATAACCGTGTCACACGCTTCCATACGCATCTGCATAGTCGAGCCGTAATTTCCGTCGATTATCCATTCATCCGTATCAATGACACGTCGAAGCTCAGCACGAAATTCTTCTCTCGGGACAGTCGTACGATCAGCACGCCAGAACATCATGTCAAGATGATATAGCGGCAACCCCGTTATTTTGTGCATCTCACGCGAAAGTCTGCTTTTGCCGCTTCCGGGACAGCCTATAACTATTACCTTTTTCATATCATCACAGCTCCCTCACGTCTCGGTTCGGCAAGGCAACAAAGCTCTGCAACCCTTTCTGCCGCACGGCTGATTCCTTTCATTGCACGTATGCTTTTTCTGTGTGCACCTCTTCCGGCGTTAACCGAAGTAAATACCGATTCTCTAAGCAACGACAGTATAACACCTGCAGGCTT
>JAFTTS010000119.1 GCA_017466685.1 Clostridia bacterium | reverse complement strand
TTTCGGAGGAATCGGCGACGGTAAAGCTTCCCTTTATCAAGAAATTTAAGTTTGCACCCAAAGCACCAAAGAATGCAGTTAATGGGATGTTTGATGAAAATATACTGCTCAGGTGTACGGTTTCCTGCTTTGCGGCGTTCGTCTTCGGACTCTATCGGCTGATTTCGGGCGGATTTCTCTATTATGACCTTTTCGGCTTGTTGGCAGGATTTCTCATATGTCCGCTCCTGACGCTTGTTCTGACGGGTATGTTCACGAGTGATGAGCAATTCGCACGTTTTGCACGTATTTCTTCGGCGGCACTGGTTTTCATTACCGTGTATGCACTGCGCGATTACAGTATATTCGGTTTTTCACCTGCATTTATGGCGGCAGTGTTCGTAACATTATGGGCGGCATCGAGTGTCGGCGGATTAAAGGGCTGTGCGCTTGGTCTTTTTGTCGGACTTGCCTGCGGTGGCGTCAATACTGCCGGTGTGCCCGGGACGGATATGTTCGCTTATTCAATCGGCGCGGCACCTTGTATTATGGCGATAATGGGACTTTGTGTCGGCGCATTCTGGCGTATATCACGTGTGGCGGCGATCAGTGGTGCTTGTGCTGTTGCGGTGATGTTTGGACTGACGCTTGACGGATATGCTGTTCTCGCAAGGATAGTACCCGATGTGATGTGTGCGGCGGTTTTATTTTTGCCGTTGGCACGTTACGGTATACTGCCGAAATTTGCGCTGTTCACACGTGCCGATTACGACAGGGCAGAGGAAGATATCGCTGTGCTGAAGAAAAAAGAGGATGATACGGTGATGCGTATGAATTCGCTTTCGGAGGCGTTTGCACATTTATCGGACACGCTGTACAGCCTTTCCGACCGTGTACGCCGTCCGGGTGTAGTTGATCTGAAGCAGGTATGTGACAAGGCGTTTGAGGCATTCTGTTCGCATTGCTCGATGCAGTCACACTGTTTGGAGCGCGATTATATGTCAACGCTTGATGCGCAGAGTAAGATCACTGCCGCACTTTACAAAAAAGGACGAAGCGAGCTTGATGATGTACCGCCGTTTCTTCGCGAACGCTGCTTCAACATCACGGCGATTATCGACGAGCTGAATGTGTCGACTGCGAAGCTGATTGAAAAGCTGATAAGAAACGACAAAACCGAGGCATTTGCGCTTGATTACGAAGCGATGTCAAAGCTGCTTGCCGAGCAGATATCGAAGAATGAGGAAGAATACAAGATCGACACGGAGCTGACTGCGGCACTGCGTAAATCGCTCAGATATATGGGCATCGGTGCGACGCGTGCCATCTGTTACGGCGCAAGAAAGAAGCAGATCGTCATCGGCGGAGTTGATATATCGCGTGTACATATAGGCGGCGACGACATAAGGGAATCGATCGAACGGACTGTCGGGACATATCTCAACGCACCCAGATTCAGTATCGATGGGGATAATGTGACAATGACACTCTCGTCGCGTCGGCGTTTTAAGGTTGAGAGCGCAAAGGCAACGAGCATTAAGGAAGCGGAGAGTGCAAACGGGGACACGGTGTCGGTTTTCGAAAACAAAGAGGATTATTTCTATACGCTCATTTCGGACGGTATGGGAAGCGGACGTGAAGCGGCGTTCACATCAAAGCTCTGTTCGGTTTTTATTGAAAAGCTGCTCATGGGCGGCAACGGTAAGGCTGTGACGCTTGAGATGCTTAACGGATTTATGCGTTCCCGCGGCACGGAATGCTCGGCGACGATCGATCTTGCAGAAATTGACCTTATAACAGGCGAGGCGTGCTTCGTAAAAAGCGGTGCAGCACCGTCATTTGTCGTCCGCGGTGGAAACCTTTACAAGCTGCAGTCAAAAACCGTACCCATCGGTATCATGCACGAGCTTGACGCCGAAAAGATCCGTTTCGATCTCATAGAGGGTGACATTCTCATCATGCTGAGCGACGGAATAACACAATCGCTTGAGGATGGCGTATGGCTTGCAAATCTTATCACGTACGAATGGGATGACAGCCTCTCCGTCATGGCGGATAAAATTATCGACAATGCGGCAATCAACAACCGTCGCAGTGATGACATGACGGTTATACTGTGCCGCGTGATGTCAGCAGAGGCAGAGTGACAATATTTCATTTAAAGCGGCGGAATACAGCGAGGGAAGGATTAATATATTTGTAATGAAACTACGTCAAGACCGACGGGAAAGGCAGACAGGTGATATTACAAATGAATAAACACAAAAAAACCGACACGATCCTGCTCACGATTTTGCTTTTTGCGCTCTCCGGAGGTATACTTGCATATAACATACATACCGTTAACGGCGGTGAGCTTGCGGTGTCACTCCGCGACCTTGCTTATGACGTTACAAAAAGCGGTACGGTTATAAGCACATACGCCGAAGCAAATCTCGCAAACGGTGACAGCATCTACACCGCAGGAACTCCGAGCGAAGCACCGACCGATACGCTTCTTGCACCCATAGTAACGCCGCCGACAGAGTGAAAAATCTGCCGCGTATCAAAATCGGAGCACCGACGGTAGTTTTTATCGTCCTGTTGATAATTCTTGATAAAAGCCTGCTGTCACTGCTCGCTTTTGCCGCTGCATTCGTTCATGAGCTTGGGCATATTGTCACAATGCTTTTCATCGGAACCAAAGTAAGCGAGATCGAAATAACCTTTTTCGGCGCGGAGATACGCACTCATGCGGTGTCACAGGGGATATTTGCAAGCATTGTGATATTCGCATCGGGTGCGGTGGCGAACATTCTCTCTGCAGTTATTGTGTATACGCTTCCGAGCGCATCATTTGAAGCGTTGTTTTTTGCAGGTGCGTCACTTTCTCTTGCTGTTCTGAATCTTCTCCCGATACGAACACTTGACGGAGGATGTATTTTAGAAGCGGTACTCATTCCGATCATTCCCCAAAATGCACCGTTGATACTTGATATAATATCATCACTCACGCTCGGTGCACTTTGGCTCACGGCGGTATATCTTTTACTTATTGCAAACGGAAATCTTTCTTTAATGCTCTTTTGTATGTACCTTTTCGTAACGCTGTTTTTGAGAGGTGACCGAGAGGAGTGAACATAGCCAATAAAAAACCGACACACCCTTTTTTGAATGTGTCGGTCATATTTATTTACGCTAAAACTTATGCAAGCTCTGCGAAGTACTTGATTGTACGAACCATCTGGCTGGTGTAGGAGTTCTCGTTGTCGTACCAAGAAACAACCTGTACCTGATAGGTGTCGTCGTCGATCTTTGCAACCATGGTCTGAGTTGCATCGAAGAGAGAACCGTAACGGATACCGATAACGTCGGAGGATACGATCTCGTCAGTGTTGTAACCGAAGGACTCGGTTGCAGCAGCCTTCATTGCAGCGTTGATGCTGTCCTTGGTAACATCCTTACCCTTAACAACTGCGATAAGGATAGTGGTGGAACCGGTGCAGGTGGGAACACGCTGTGCAGCACCGATGAGCTTGCCGGTGAGCTCGGGGATAACAAGACCGATAGCCTTTGCAGCACCGGTGGAGTTCGGAACGATGTTCTGAGCACCTGCACGAGCACGGCGGAGGTCACCCTGTCTGTGGGGACCGTCAAGGATCATCTGGTCACCGGTGTAAGCATGAACGGT
>JAFTTS010000118.1 GCA_017466685.1 Clostridia bacterium | reverse complement strand
TGGCGTTGGCAAGCGTAAAGGACTTGACGCGTTTCTTGCGATACTGTTTTCGCTCATCTTCATTCTACGGGTTGCCCTGCCGCTTATTTACAGCGGATCTTCTCCGGTCGCTATCGGGCTTATCACGGTTTTGCTTTCCACAACGATTACGATACTCTTGATGCACGGTTTTACCAAGCAATCGCTTCTCGGAATAGGTACAACGCTTATAGGTGAGCTTGCGGCGTGCATTTTGTTCGCGATCTTTTCAAGCCTCCTGCATCTCACCGGATTCCAGACTGATGATGCCGAGGGATTACTTTTGATCGCTCAGAGAACGGGAATGGATATTAAAACTTTGCTTATTGCCGGAATGATGATTTCTTCTCTCGGCGCGGTGATGGACGTTGCGGTTTCGATTCTTTCGTCACTGCGCGAGGTTTCCATTGCGGGACAGAATATGTCACGGCAGGCGTTGTTCACGAGTGGTATCAATATCGGAAAAGACCTGATCGGAACGATGAGCAATACGCTGATATTTGCGTTTACGGGCGGTGCAATTACGACGATGCTTGTGTTCTATTCTTATAATGTTCAGTTTAACCAGCTCATAAATTCAGATTATTTAGCGCTTGAGCTTGCACAGGGACTTTGCAGTACGTCGGCAGTTATTCTGACTGTGCCTGCCGCATCATTTATGGGTGCGATGTTCTTTGGAATAAAAAAACAGCAGAATAAAACCGCCGAGCAAGGTACGCTGAAAAAGAAAAAAGCGAGGAAGAACGCATGAATATGCCAAAGCCGGGTATTTACCGTCATTACAAGGGGAATCGTTACCGTCTTATAGCGGTTGCAAAGCACAGTGAAACACTTGAAGATTTGGTTGTCTACCAAGCCCTTTACAGTGAGGGAGGATACTGGGTGCGTCCGCTTTCTATGTGGAGTGAAACGGTTAGCGTTGACGGTAAAAGCGTCGCCAGATTTGAATATATCGGCGAGACGGAATAATAAAAAAATACGGGATTGTCAATTTTCATGGCAGTCCCGTAATCTTTTTATATTTGGTTTATCCAAGCAGTACGTCAGTTACAAGCATGACGCAGAAGCCGACGAGCAGGGCGTATGTTGCACCGCGTTGGTGACCGTGTGCATGAGTTTCGGGGATCATTTCATCGCTTATGACATAAAGCATCGTGCCACCTGCAAATGCAAGCGCAAAGGGGAGTATCACCGAGGCAACACTGACCGCGAAATAACCGATAAGTGTTCCGACAACTTCGACGAGTCCCGTTATCATAGCCGCGATAAAGGTCTTTTTCGGTGTTACACCTGCTGCAAGCATCGGGCCGATTATAACCATTCCCTCGGGGATATTCTGTAACGCGATACCGCCTGCGATCATGAGTGCCTGAGCCTGATTGTCAGAGCCGAAGCCGACACCTGCCGCAATTCCCTCGGGGAGGTTATGTATCGCTATTGCGCTGACGAACAGAAGCACCTTGCTTAGATTTGCGTTATTATGCGCTTCATCCTCCGCTCCCATAAGCTTATGAAGATGCGGAACGATCTTGTCAACGAGATTAAGGCAGAGTGCACCGACAAATATACCTGCTACGGTCACGATAATACCAAATTTTCCACCGTAATCAAGAGAGGGCACGATCAAACCGAGCACAGCCGCCGCAAGCATCACACCTGCCGCAAAGGAAAGCACGATATCCGAAAATCTGTGTGATATTTTTTTGAAAATGAAACCGATCAGCGAACCGATAACTGTTGCGCCGCCGACGCCGAGTGAGGTCAATAATACAAGCTGCAAAGCTTAACACTCCTTTCAAAACAAAATCGGTCACCAAAACGGCAACCGATATTTTGTGACGATGTCCGTCGTAATTATTCTTCGCTGAAGCTGTCCTTGCCAACTCCGCAGAGGGGACAAACAAAGTCATCGGGAAGATCTTCAAACTTTGTGCCGGGAGCGATACCGTTATCGGGATCACCAAGCTCCTCGTCATAAGTCCAGCCGCAAACATCGCATACGTATTTTTTCATTTTAATTTACCTCCAAAATATTTTTATAAATTACAGTACCAGTGACGGTGCTGTGTAAACTCTTGCCGCAAGCTCCTGATTGAGCATATAAAGACTCTTGGGATCGGAACCGAAAAGCTCCATCTTTGAGATCATATCGTTAGCGTTGGTCTCCTCCTCGCCTTGCTCCTTAACAAACCAATCGAGGAACTGCATGGTTCTAAAGTCACGGACGTCATAAGCTGCGCCGTAAATGTCGTTGATGAGCGATGTTACGTAACGCTCGTGCTCAAGACCTGCCTCGAGAACCGACATATGATCGGTGAAGATCTTATCGGGCTTTGCGATTGCTTCGAGGGTTACGGTCATGTTCTCGTTCTGCAGGTAGGTATAGAAGAGCATTGCATGGTCGCGTTCCTCCTGTGCCTGGATCATATACCAGTTTGCGAAGCCGTCAAGTCCGTGTGCCTTGAAGTAATTTGAGAAATCAAGATAGAGGTATGCGGAGTAAAATTCCTTGTTGATCTGATCGTTGATAAGTGCGTGTACTTTGCTGTTTAACATAATTATCACCTCATTATATAAATTTATTTTATTTCTTCAAAATCTGCCGCACCGTGCTTGCAGAGCGGACATATAAAGTCATCGGGAAGTGTGTCACCCTCGTAAACGTAACCGCACACCTTGCAGACATAACCCTTTTTGCCTTCGGTTTCGGGCTTCGGTCTGACGTTTTCGTAGTAATAGGTGTAGGTCATGGTTTCACGGTCGGAAATGACTCTTGCTTCGGTTATAGAGCAGATGAACATTCCGTGTGTGTCGAGGTCGATATACTGCTCAACCTTCAGCGACATGAACGAATTGATGAATCTCGGCAGGAACACAAGATCGTTATCACTGCGAAGCGGTTCACATCCCGCGAATTTATCAACATTACGTCCGCTCGTGAAGCCGAACTTTTCAAACGCCGCAAACGGTGCGTCAACGGTGAGACAGTTGATGTTCATCTTGCCGGTCTGCTTGATTACGTGGTGAGAATAGTTTTCCTTGTTGATGGTTACGGCGATACGGTTCGGAGTGTTTGTAACCTGTGTGACGGTGTTCACGATGAGACCGTTATCCTTTTTGCCGTCATTTGAGGTTACGACGTAAAGACCGTAGCCGATATTGAAAAGTGCGGAGAGATCGTTTTTATTGGCTGTGTCGTCACGTCTTGCGAGGTATTCGCGGCAGAGCTCCTCGATGAGTGTGTCAAGCTGTGACTGGCTTTCCTCGTTCAGAGCTGAGAGGATCTTGACTGTTGTATCGGTGAACGTGAGGTTCTTGGATTTTGAGAGCATTTCACGCATCACCTTTGCCGCGAGAGGCGCCCAGCTTCCGTTTTCGATAAGTGCAACGGTGCGGTTCTGGAAGTTACGTGCGGTCAAGTGGTCGATGAACTCGCGCATGAACGGGAAGATATCAGCGTTATATGTGGTTGTTGCAAGAACGAGCTTGCTGTAACGGAACGCATCCGCAACTGCTTCGGACATATCGCATCTTGCGAGGTCGTGTACGATCACCTTGGGACAACCGTTTGCAGTCAGCTTTTCGGCGAGCTGTGTCACTGCCTTTTTTGTGTTGCCGTAAACCGAGGTGTAAGCGATGACGATGCCGTCCTCCTCGGGCTGATAGCTTGACCAGGTGTTGTAGAGGTCGAGATGGTATCCGAGATTTTCCTTAAGCACCGGACCGTGAAGCGGACAGATCATTGCGATGTCAAGTCCTGCCGCCTTTTTGAGAAGTGCCTGAACCTGCGCGCCGTACTTGCCGACGATTCCGATGAAGTAACGTCTTGCTTCGTCTGCCCACGGCTCGTTTGTATCGAGTGCACCGAATTTACCGAAGCCGTCTGCGGAGAAGAGCACCTTATCCGTGCTGTCGTATGTCACGATGACCTCGGGCCAATGAACCATAGGTGCAGTTACAAAGGTCAGCGTGTGAGCTCCGAGAGTCAACGTATCACCCTCACCGACGACTATACGCTTTTCGGCGAAGTCTGTCCCGAAGAAGTTTTTCATCATCGCGAATGCTTTTTCGGACGATACGATCCTTGCATCGGGATAAGCCTTCAGAAAATTCATAATGTTAGCCGAGTGGTCGGGCTCCATATGCTGAACTATGAGATAGTCGGGCTGTCTTGCGCCGAGAGTGTCGCTTATATTATCGAGCCACTCATGGGTGAAGCTTGCGTCAACGGTGTCCATGATGGCGATCTTTTCGTCGATGATCGCATATGAGTTATAGGAGATACCGTTCGGAACACGGTACTGTCCCTCAAAGAGATCGACCTTGTGATCGTTAACGCCTATATATTTGATATCGTTTGTGATGTACATATGAATTCCTCCAAAATTTGCTTACAAAAATATTCTATCATAACATTATGAATTATTCAACACAAAATTTCTATTTAGTCAAGAATTTTTCCGTCTGTCGAGATTGTTACGACCTGCCAAGGGATAAACTTACCGCTCTCTTTAAGTGCACGCTTAACTGCGTTTTCGATACCGCCGCAGCAAGGAACCTCCATGCGTACGACCTTGACGCTCTTTATGTTGTTGTTTTTGATTATCGCGGTCAGCTTTTCGGTGTAATCTCCCTCGTCAAGCTTGGGACAGCCGATGAGCGTGATGTGATTTCTGATAAATTCGTTGTGGAAGTTACCGTAAGCGTACGCCGTACAGTCAGCGGCGATCAGGAGATTAGCACCGTCGAAATATGGAGCATTTACGGGCACTAATTTGATCTGGCACGGCCACTGCATGAGCTGACTTGTTATGTTTGTCTGAGTGGAACACGCCGCCGATGCTTCACGCTTCAGTGCTTTTGACTGTGTGCCGGGACATCCGCAGGGAAGCTTTACGCCATGCTTTGCCATCTTCGCCGCACGTACTGCGTCCTCGTTATATTCGGGAGCTTCACGTTCTTCAAAGGTGATCGCACCGGTCGGACAAGCAGGCAGACAGTCCCCAAGACCGTCACAGTAATCCTCGCGAGTAAGTCTCGCTTTACCGTTTACCATTTCGATCGCACCCTCATGACAAGCCGCCGCACAAGCACCGCAGCCGTTACATTTTTCTTCATCTATTTTTATGATTTTTCTAAGCATAGTAGCCTCCGTTTATATTTGATTTTGTTTTGTGATTATATTATACCATTTTGGTGATATAAAATCTGTTGAAAATTCAACATAGTGAAAGTTTTTTTAAAAAAATTTTTTGAAAATCAAAGGTTTTGCTTGAAAATTCAGTATAACTATAGACTTTACGGCAGTTTTGTGATAAAATATTTTTGAGGTGATATAGTTTGAAAACAAAGAAGCTTGCTGTTTTTGCGGCAATCATTATTATAATAGTTGCGTTTCTTGCCGTGAGATTTTTTATGGAAGGGAACGCCAATGTGCTTGAATCTGCCACTCGTTATATTACGGATAAAACAGTCGGTCTTGTTCCGGGCAGTGCCGCCGACGACTGGAAGGCTATGATATTGGCGCGCACAGGTGAGGGTGAAGATATGCTTAGGGAGTACAGTGCCGATCTTCATGAGTATATTGCCGGCAAAGCGGGTGTGCTGCATAAGACGCGTTACACCGAATACAGCCGCCTTGTGATCGTTTCGTATTATCTCGGCGAAGATCCGTATAATATCAACGGATACGACATTGTTTCGCCCTTACATGATGCGGAAATTGCTTCAAAGCAGGGCGTGAACGGTGCGGCATGGGCACTGATGGCTCTTGATCTGGTCGGAAGCGACGACGCTTATTCTCGTGAATATTATATCGCGTATATGCTTGATGCACAAAATGAGGATGGAAGTATAGGTTCGCTTGCAGGCAGTGAGGTTGATATGACCGCGATGGCTTTGCGTTCCCTTGCGCCGTACTGTGACAGACGTGAGGTTGCAGAGGCGTGTGAGCGCGGTGTTGCATTTCTTGCGGCACGTCAGAGCGAATCGGGAGGATTTGAGACGGCTTACGGTGAATCTTCTGAATCGATAGCGCAGGTTATTCTCGCACTTGATGCTCTCGGGCTTGATATAAATGACGAGCGGTTTGATGCTGACACGTCCCTTTATGATGCGCTTCTTTCATACAGAAACCGTGACGGAGGCTTTGCTCACACCAAGGACGGCAAGTCAGACCTTATCGCAACCGAACAGGCGATATTTGCATTACTCCAGATTGATAGCGATTCGGAGGTGACGGGATGAAACGTTTGCTTTGTGTTTTTGCGATAATTTCGTTAGTGCTTGTTTCATGCGGCAAAGAGACGGTGACATACACCTGCACGTTTTCAATTGTTTGCGATGAGCTGCTTGACTCGTCGGAGCTTGATGAAAGCAAACGTGAGCTTGTTCCCTCGGATGGGTACATTTTCGCGCCGACCGAGATATCGTTCAGTAAGGATGAAAGTGTCTTTGACGTGCTGAAGCGTGTCTGTCTGGAAAACAAGATACATCTTGAATATTCCGAGATGCCGCTTTATGGTATGGCTTATATTGAGGGAATTGCGAATCTTTATGAGTTTGATGCAGGAGCGTTGTCAGGCTGGGTTTACACGGTGAACGGTGAATCCGCGAATTACGGCGCATCGGCATATAAGCTCTCCGACGGTGACACAGTCGTATGGAGTTATACGGTTGACGGTCGCGATTGATAAATTTTCATAAAAACAAACAAGCTGTCTGCGATTTAAAAACAGACAGCCTTTTTGTATGGTTAATTCATTTCAGCCTTTTCACAAAATCACTCATCATTTCACTGATCTTGATTCCCTGCGGACAGAGTGCTTCACATTCGCGGCAGCCGAGACACGCGGACGGTTTCTTTTCATTCTCCCATCCGGAAAGTGTCATCGGTGCAATAAAGCCACCGCCTGAATATACGTGTTCATTGTAAAGCTCGATTATACGGGGGATGTCGAGCGACATCGGACAATGCGGTGCACAGTACTGACATTTGGTGCAGGGAAGTGCTGTTTTTGCGGTCATTTCTGCGGCAATCGCAAGGAGTGTGTCCTTTTCCTTGTCGGAGAGCGGTTTTGCGTATTCGTATGTTGCGAGGTTATCCTTAAGCTGCTCGAGGTTTGACATTCCCGAGAGCGTTACAAAGATTCCGTCGATACTCTGCAGGAAACGGAATGCCCATGCAGGTATGCTTTCATCGGGACGGAGTGCTTTCAGCTTGGATTCATACTCTTTTTCAAGCTTGGCAAGCTTACCGCCACGTACCGGTTCCATTATAATGACGGGAATGTTACGTTCACGGAGAAGAGCTAATTTGGCTTTTGCATTCTGAAAATCCCAGTCAAGCCAGTTGAGCTGTATCTGCGCAAATTCCATGTGCTCACCGTAAGCATCCAGGAATCTTTCTATAGTTGTGAGCGAGCCGTGAGTTGAGAAGCCGAGATGACGGATTCTGCCGTTCTGCTTTTGCTTCATCAGATAATCGAAAATGCCGTACTTGGGATCGAGATATGCGTCCACGTTCGCTTCGCAGAGGTTATGGAAGAGATAAAAATCGAAATAATCGACCTGACATTTCTTTATCTGATCCTCAAATATTTCCTCGACCTTATCCATATTGTCAAGATTGAAGCCGGGGAACTTTGTTGCAAGATAGAAGCTGTCACGTGGGTAAGATTTGAGTATCTCGCCCATAACACGCTCGGAGGTTTTGCTGTGATATACCCAAGCGGTGTCGTAATAGTTTACTCCGTGGGACATTGCGTATGCGATGAGCTCTGTTGCAGCTTCGACGTCGATTTTGCTGTTGTCTCCGTTTATTAAGGGCAGTCGCATTGTACCCATGCCGAGTGCGGATATTTTGAGGTCTTTGAATGTATTGTATATCATGGTGTTCCTCCGTGATGTTTTTATATATTTATGATATCATATAATTTGCGGTTTGTCACGGCTTTTACACGATAATTCAAAAAAACGTTATATTTTCGGCAAGAGGTTCGCATGATTTTCAGCAAAATAAAAGTGACCGCCTTTTTATAAGACAGTCACTATGAATATTATGTTACAAATTATTCAGCAACGGTGATGCTTACAACGTGGGGGTTAGCACCCTGATACCAGTATACGAAAGCTTCAACGTCAACAACGTCGCCAACCTCAAGAGTACCAACAGTCTGGTAAACCTCGGTGTCTGCGCCGGTGAGGTAGATCTCAAGGCAGAAGGAGTAGCTTGCGTCGCCGTAACCGAGAGTGAGGTATACGTCATCGCCGGGTTCGCCGTTCTTGTATTCAACTGCTTCAACGGTCATGCCCTTGAAAGCTGCGAACTGGTTCTGATAGTTGATGAGCTCATCGGTGCCGAGTTTGTCTGTGAGGTCAATAGCCTCTGCGATGTACGGATCAGCTTCGATGATTTCAAATGTAGCGCCGGAAGCGATTTCAACTTCGCCTTCCCAAGCGGTCTTGTAACCGGTTACCTTGATCTTGGTTCCGGGAACGAGCTTTGCATAGTCCTCTTCGGAGCAAGCCATCTCATAGATGAAGTATGCGCCGTCTTCATCCTGGGTGTAGATGGTAGCCTTGTTATCCCACCAGGACTGCTTTGCCTGAACGTAAGCTTCGATAACAACCTCGCTCTCAAGCTCAGCTGCAACATAGTCTGCATAGGACATTACGGCAGCATCGGTTTCGTCTTCAGCAACAGTGGTGTCCTCGGCAGTGGTGTCCTCAGCTACAGTTGTGTCAGCAGAGGTATCTTCGCCGTCATCAGTGTCATTACCGCAAGCTGCAAAGGTCGATGCCATTGCAAGCGCCAAAAGCATAGCTAAAATCTTTTTCATTTTTTGTTCTCCTTTTGAAAATGTGAAAAATAAAATAAATTAACTATATAATGTGTTAAATTATATAATAATATATATTATACACGAAATTTCGGAAAAGTCAAGTACTATTTAAGATTTTTTTCGTTTTTTGATAAGTTCTTTTGTCACATAGAGGATTATGAGCACCCATGCACCGCCGAGTGTTGCGAGAAGAATGACCGATCCCATCGGCAGTGATTCACTTATACGCGTTTGCTCAAGATGATAAAGTGACATCATTTCGCTGTACAATTCTTCGATATAGTCAGCATCTACCGTTTTCTTACGCTTTACCGATTTTGTTACCTCCTCAATGAGCTGTCCGGCTGCGGAACGAAGGGAGGTTGAACCGTTGAAAACGGGTGTGGTGAATGTTTTATCGGTGTTATCAATAAGGAGCTTTGCCGCGTCGATCTTGATATCGTAATAGAAATCGTTATCCTCGCCGGCTCTTGATAAATAATCGGTATATTCCGCTGATTCCTGTGCTTTCAGCGTAACGGGGACATATCCCTCGGTCTGCGAATACGCGATCTGCACCTCGTTCGTCAGCATATACTGCATGAACAGCCACGAGGCAAGAACCTCCTGTTTATCTTCCTTATTGAATATACACATTGACGGACCTTGCGATATCATCTGCGGATTTTCCGTGTCAAATTGCGGAATGGTCATGACAACGGTTTCAAATTTGACGAGCGAGTCTTCACTGATATCAATAAGCGGTGCATCCGAACCCATCCAGGTTGCGCCTGCTGTTGAGTCGATCGCGAAGATACATTCGCCGGCATTGAGATAGTTCGCCGGGTAACCCGATATCTTAAAGGTTGAAAACGCTCCCGATGCGGTGTGATCTCTTATTGTATAGAGCAGGTTTTCGGTGGTGTCGCTGAAAAGATATATGTCTCCGTTTGAATTGGAATATCCCTCGCCAAGCTGCTTTAACATTGAGATCATCATGTTGTCCGTCGATTTATAAATGAACGGCAGCAACGTCTTTTTGCCATTGACAATGTAATTACCGTCAGCGTCCTTTTTCGTTGCCGCTTCACTGACCTCCCAGATGAAGTCCCATGTGAGCGTTTCGGGCAGGGTGTAACCGAGTGCTTCAACGTAGGTTTTGTTCACATAGCAGGCTTCGGTGGAACGCATATACGGAAGGGCATAGTAACTGTTTCCGATCTTACATTCTTCAAGAAACTTCGGTACGATCTCATCGACAGTCGGTGAATCAAAGAGTACCTCACTGCCGCCGAGTCCGTATTTTTTATCCTTAAAGAGTTCGTTAAGTGTGACGACGGTGTTTTCGCCGGTCATATACGTTGCGATGTGGTCGGGGTAGGTGATACATACGTTAGGCGTTGTTTCGGTTGGGATGTTTGTCAGTACATCCTGGTATATTTTGCCGTAATCGGTGTAAAGACGTAAGTTTACCTTGATGTTCGGATATATCTCCTCGAAGTCTGCAATGGCTTTGTGATATATCTCAACCTGCGTCATATTTGTGTCGTTTTTTGCCCAAAAGGTTATTTCATATTCGCGTGAGGTGTCGAATTCCTCGGGGATCTCAAACGCAGCGGTCCTTTTTGCTTCATGGCAGGATGTGAAAATCGGAAGCGCGATTATTACTGCAAGAAGCAGCGCAAGCTTTTTCTTCATCCCTTTGTACCTCCTCTTGCGACACCCTCCATGATCTTCTTTCTGAAAATGATGAAAAGCACTATAAGCGGCAGAGAAATGACGACGACCGCCGCCATCATGGCAGGGATATTTTCACGTCCGAAGCCGTTTTCACGTATCTCCTGAATGCCGTTTGATACAAGGAAATATGCAGGATCGTCGGTGATCAGTCTCGGCCATATATAGGAGTTCCAGCATTCGATAACCTTGAGTATTGTCACGGTTACAACAGTCGGACGGCAGATCGGAAGCATCACGCGAAAGAGATATTTGAGATCGGATGTGCCGTCAACCTTTGCGGCGAGATAAAGCTCATTCGGTATCTGCGAAAAGTTTTCCTTTAATAAATATATATAGAAAACCGATGTTACAGATGGAAGAATGAGTCCCACGAAGGTGTTGCGAAGATCGAGATTGGTTATCGTCATGAAGTTGGTTATGACAACAAGCTCATTCGGGATCATCATGAGCGAGAGAAAGAGCGTGAAAACGAGGTTCTTTCCCTTAAATTCGAGTCTCGAAAAAGCAAATGCCGCAGGGATTATAACGATCAGCATTATCGCCGTTGTTGCAACCGTAAAAATAACGGTATTTAAAAAATACTGTCCCAGCGGTACACTTGTGAATGCCGTGATGTAATTTTCGAGCGTTGGCGAGAGGGTTATAAACTTCGGGACATATTCACTGCTGTAAGCGCCGTAGCTCTTGATGCTCGTCAGTATCATCCAATAAAACGGAAAGAGCACAGCGAGCGCCCAGATGCCGAGCAGTATATAAATAATGACCTTTCCGACACTGATGCGGTCGGTCTTTTTATTGTTAGCTGTCATAGTGCACCTCCTAGTTATAATGGACGTGCTTTTTGCTGACGAGCAGGTTTATGCACGTTATTGTGAGCACGATAACGAAAAGGATGATAGCCGCTGCCGAAGCGTATGACGGGAATCCACCGCCCTCACCGTAAAGCATATCGTAAACGTAACCGACGATGGTGTTCATTTCGGCGACGTTAAGCTCAGTTCCAAACAGCGCAACAGCGTCACTGTACGCCTTGAACGCACCGATGAAGCCGGTTATTATGAGATAGAATAACATCGGGGAGATCATCGGGAGGGTTATCTTTCTGAATATTCTTGCGCGGGATGTTCCGTCAACTCTTGCAGCGTCGTAATAGGTCTTGTTGACCGAGGCGAGCGCGCTTGTTAAGATAAGTATCTTAAACGGCATTACAACCCAGATCGTATAAAGGCAGAGAACGAACATTTTTGCGAAATAAGGACCGCCGATGAAGTCTATGGGACTTATGCCGAATAAGCTTAAAAAGAGATTAACAAGACCTGCCGAATGCTCTGTCGGACGGAACAGTATCATGAAAACAAGTCCCACAGCGAGAGTGTTTGTGACGTAAGGCAGGAAGTAAACGGTCTGGAAAAGATGACGTACACGTTTGATTGATGCGAGTCCGACGGATATCAGCAGTGAAAGTCCAGTTGAGAGGGGGACCGTTATAAGAACGAGGATGACCGTGTTTTTTAGTGCCTGCAGGAAATAGGGATCGCGCAGGATATATGAATAGTTTTCACAGCCGATGCCCGTATAGGTCTGCGAGGACGAGGTGAAATTTTCTTCAAAGGAATAAATGAAAACGTCGATAAGCGGATAGACCATAAATACGCCGAGGAAGATCATCGCAGGCAAAAGATACAGCCATGCTTTAAAGTTTTTGTTTTCCATTTTCAGTTCCTCTTATATATCGATGCGTGCTTCGGTTACTTTATCGAAAACGAACACCTTGTTTCGCTTCAACGTGAATTTTACGGAATCTGTTCCGAGCTTCGGTGCGTTTTCCGAGCTGATTATTGAGCGAATGGCGTCGGCGTGACAGTTAGTGTTTGACGAAACGATACTGATGTCGCGTCCCATAACCTCAACTGCCTTTAATTTACACGTGAGCGAGCCGTTATCGTCAAGAATGAATCCCTCGGGACGTACTGCGGCATAAACCTCGCCGTCCTTTGCATTTGGTGTATCGAGCACACAGTCGTCACCGATATAGAGCCTGCCGTCCTTTATCTTGGCATCAAATACGTTGATCGGCGGTGTTCCGAGGAATTTTGCAACGAACAGGTTGATCGGCTCGTCGTAGACCTCCTGCGGCTTGCCGACCTGCTGAACGATACCGTCCTTCATAACAACGATGAGGTCGGAAATGCTCATGGCTTCTTCTTGGTCGTGTGTTACGAAAACGGTGGTTATACCGGTTTCACGCTGTATACGCTTGATCTCCTCACGAGTCTGGAGACGCAGACGTGCATCGAGGTTTGAAAGCGGCTCGTCGAGTAAGAGCACACGCGGCATTTTAACGAGTGCACGTGCGATTGCGACACGCTGCTGCTGTCCGCCCGAGAGCTCGCTTGGTTTACGGTCCATGAGTGTGTCGATCTGAACGAGCTTTGCGATGTCGAGTGCTTTATCGCGCATTTCGTCCTTGGTGAGTTTATCCTTACCCTTAAGATTTTCAAGAGGGAAGATTATATTTTTCATAACCGTCAGATGCGGATAGAGTGCATAATTCTGGAAAACGAGTCCGACTCCGCGTTTTTCGGGCGGCAGATCGGTTACGTCATCCTCTCCGAAGAAGATCTTGCCCTCTGTCGGCGTTAAGAGACCGCTTATTAAATTGAGAGTGGTGCTTTTTCCGCAGCCGGATGGGCCGAGAAGTCCGACGAGTGAGCCGTCGGGAATCTCAAATGTAAAATTATTAACCGCGATAACGTCGGCTGGATTCTTCTTGTTTCGCGAGGGAAATTTTTTTGTGAGGTTTTCAAGTACAACCTTCAAAATTATCACATCCTTAATAAAACTGCCGTGGATACACGTACATTATACAATAATTATATCACACCTACAGCGATTTAGCAAGAGAAAGCGGAAATATTTTGAAACTTACCTTGCGGATAATTTCTTTGTAATATCCCGAAGCTTTTCGTATTATACATTTAATACAATTAGTTTTATTCCGTGAAGAAAAATTTATCAAATTGACAGATTGTCGTTTTTTGGGAAGAAATTTTAAAAAAAGTGTTGACAAAACGGTGAATGGATGCTATAATAAGAGAGGTTAGTCAAGGCTAACCGGTTTTTCAGGCTGTCGGTTAGCATAGGCTAATCGAAACATGGAATCTGATTTTTTAGTAGAATGAACGGTGATGGCATGAATTTAACAGACGCAATTGAGGGCAAGGAATATATCATCAAAGAAATAGTGACCGATGATGAAGAAATGGATGCTTTTCTGTTTTCTCTCGGCTGTTACAGCGGTGAAGCGATCACTGTGGTTTCGCATCGCAAGGGAACCTGTGTTGTTTCAATAAAGGATGGACGCTACAGTATTGACAGTCAGCTCGCCGAGGCAATCACGGTTGAAGAATAATTGAAGGTGACGGTCTGCGGATCGTTATTTTCAAGGCAAACGGTTAGCGGCTGCTAACTCAAGTTGAAGCTTATTCCGAAAGGATATAGATAAATTTATTTTTTGGAGGATACCAATATGAGAATTGCATTGACCGGTAATCCCAATTCCGGTAAAACAACAATGTACAACGCCCTGACCGGACGAAATGAAAAGGTCGGTAACTGGGCGGGTGTTACGGTTGAGAAAAAGGAGCATCCGATAAAGAAGTCGTATTATGACGGCAGCGAACAGCTTATCGCGGTTGACCTGCCCGGTGCATATTCGATGTCGCCTTTCACAAGCGAGGAGAGCATCACCAGCTCATACATAAAGGATGAAAATCCCGATGTTATAATCAATATCGTGGATGCGACAAATTTAAGCCGTAGTCTCTTTTTCACAACACAGATTCTCGAGCTTGGCGTTCCGGTTGTAGTCGCGCTCAATAAGAGTGATATAAATGCGAAGAAGGATAATAAAATCGACGTGGATGCACTCAGTGCAAAGCTCGGCTGTCCCGTTGTCAATACGGTTTCCACTTCTGCTGACGGACTTAAAGCTGTAATTTCGGCGGCTGTTGCCCAGTCAAAGACCACACAGAAGGCTCCGTATATGCAGCAGGGTGTTGACCTCACCGACAAAAAGGCAGTTGAGACGGCAGACCGTAAGCGTTTTGAGTTTGTAAACAAGATCGTTAAGGATGTTGAAACTCGTAAGGTTCTCACAAAGGATAAGAATATCGGAGACAAGATCGACGCGGTGCTCACGAATAAGTGGCTCGGTATTCCGATTTTCGCTGTTGTTATGTTCCTCGTGTTCCAGATCTCGCAGGCATGGCTTGGTCCGTGGATCGCGGAGGGTTATGTTTTCAACGAAGGTGCAGAGAATGAGTTTGCGATTCCCGGTCTTGTAACGCTTATTGATATGTTCAAGGAATGGGTTGCAGGTGCTCTTGAGGGCGGAAATGAGTTCCTTGTTGCGCTTCTTACAGAGGGTATTATCGGTGGCGTTAGTGCAGTTGTAGGCTTCCTGCCGCTCGTTATGGTTATGTACTTCCTCATCGCGCTTCTTGAGGACTGCGGTTATATGGCACGTGTTTCTGTTGTGCTTGATCCCATTTTCAAGAAGGTCGGTCTTTCCGGCAAATCGGTTATTCCGTTCGTTATCGGTACAGGTTGTGCGATTCCCGGTGTTATGGCTTGCCGTACAATTCGTAATGAACGTGAACGCAGAGCAACTGCAATGCTGACTCCGTTCATGCCCTGTGGCGCAAAGCTTCCCGTTATCGGTTTGTTTGCAGGCGCGTTCTTCCCGGATGCTACATGGGTTGGTACACTTATGTATTTCGCAGGTATAATACTTATTCTCGTCGGCGCACTTCTTATTAACAAGATCACAGGCTATAAGAACAGAAAATCCTTCTTCATCATGGAGCTTCCCGAATATAAGGCTCCCAGCTTCTTAAGAGCATTCAAATCCATGTGCGGACGCGGCTGGGCTTACATAGTTAAGGCAGGCACTATTATTCTTCTCTGCAATGCAGTTGTTTATATCATGCAGTCCTTCAATTGGAGCTTCGCACTTGTTGAGGAAGGTGCAGAGAGCACATCTATTCTTGCAAGCATTGCAAACCCCATCGCATATCTGCTTATCCCGATCATCGGTATCAAGGCATGGCAGATGGCGGCTGCGGCGGTTACAGGCTTTATCGCAAAGGAAAACGTTGTCGGTACACTTGCTGTTTGCTACGGTATCTCCAATCTCATTGATACGGATGCACTTGAGCTTGTGGGCGAGGGAACTGCTGTTGCAGAAACATTCGGTATCACCGCCGTTGCGGCACTTGCTTATCTGATGTTCAATCTCTTCACTCCGCCTTGCTTTGCGGCTATCGGTGCGATGAACTCCGAGATGAAGAGCGCAAAGTGGCTTTGGGCAGGCATTGGTTTACAGGTTGGCGTCGGTTACACTGTCGGCTACCTCGTTTATACTATCGGTACACTTATCACAGCTCCGGCAACCTTGAGCGTAGCGGCTGCTATCGGCGGCGGTGTGGCTGTTGCGGCATTTATCGCAGTTATCGTTTATCTCTGCACAAAATCTGACAAGAAGATTGCCAAGGATTATGCACTTGGTAAAGCTTAATAACATATGGTAAACTATATAATTATCGCAATTATTTTATGTATCATAGGCGGCGCCGCTTTCTATCTTTACAGGGCAAAAAAGCGCGGTGTGACCTGCGTTGGATGTCCTCACGCCAAGCAGTGCGGCGGAAGATGCAACGGCGGATGCGGTGGTACTGATAAAAATAATTAAATACCTCGGTGGGGTGCATCAATAGTCCGGTGCATCCCATTACTAAAATGGGAGAAATGTATGACCGATTTTATTATTATCGTTATTATCGCAATAATTATAGTTGTTGCGGCAGGCTCTGCCTTTAAGCATTTAAAAGGTAAACGCGGATGCTGCGGCAGCGGTGATTACAAGCCAAAACGCAAAAAGCTTTCGGGCGTTCTCTATAAAAAGACATTTAAGATAGACGGTATGCACTGCGATCATTGCAAGGCAAGGGTTGAGGAGATAATTAACGATATGAGTGGGCTTGCCGGTGAGGTTGATCTCAAAAAGGGTGAGCTTACTGTTTCATACGCTGAAGCTGCAGATGATGAGCTCATAAAATCACGTATAGAAAAAAGCGGTTATATTGTAACTGCTATAATCGAATAAAATAACAGGATACCTTGATTTTTTGGGGTATCCTGTTGATTTTTTATTTCATTTTTACGCTGAATTTAAGATGTGACTTATATTCCTCAAACGGTTTCAGCACGGTGAATGCGTTGTTCTCTGCGATAGCATCGCCGCCACGGTTGGTGGTACGCGGCTCAAGACCAACTGTGTACTCGCTCTCGCCGAGCATCTTCCAAACGAGAAATTCCGGCATGGTGTCACGCTTATATGTGATGTAAACACCCATCTCATCGTTTTCGATACCTGCTGTGGCGATATCACCTGTGTGTTCAACACCGATGCATTCCTCTTCTTTGCCGTGAATAGGTGCGGTAATGTCTGCGATTTCATCTGGTACGCCGACGATCTTTGCACCGTCGCAAACAAGCGGATAACCGAAATTGCAGTGATAGCAGAGCACGAAGTTTTCATCTGCGAAGCCTTCGTTGATCACGGTATCCTCAAGCGTAAATTCATCGGAGAAAAGCTTGGTCGTGATCGTACGCTTGATCACAAGATTCTCACCGAATACAGCCGACTCACGCATTTCGCCGCTTACCTTGATAACGTAATCATCACCAACCCAGTCCTGGAAGATGCTGACGTTGGATGCGGGAGTGTTTGCGATACGACCGTGCAGTCCCTGTGTTTCGGTCGGACCGCCGATGTTTTTGAGTCCGCAGGTGGTAACGAGACCGCCGTAAAAGCCGCGGAGCCATTCGAGTCCGTTTTTATTGTAATACTGCGGTGCTGTGATGTCTGTCTTGGAGATCCAGCTGAATGCGCGTCCGCAGTAGTCTGCCTGTGCGATGTCCATACATCTGTCGGGAAGAACGGTCAGACGGAGCTTGCCCGTGTTAATTTCGAGTGCGCGAACACCCTTTGCCTTACCATCGTTGAGAATTACGTCTCTGACTCCGCCGATTTGGCTTACCGAGCCGATATGCTTTAAAAGTTCTGTTTTTTTCATTTTAATTACCTCATTAGAATGGGAACATCTGAGCCTTAAGCTCGTCTGTCAGCGGTGAGCCGTATTCGCATACCTCATATGCCTCTGCATAGCGAATCTTGGCACCGCGTTCCTCACCGTATTTTTCAATAAGCTCTTTTCTGAAGCGTGCGGCTGTTTTTGCAAAACGTACAGCTGTTCCTCTCGGAAGCGCCATAACCTCCTCGTCGCTGTACCACTTTGTTGTGTCCATACCCTTGAGCCACTCGAAACGCTCTGCAGCACCTTCGGGAACAGTTTCACCGTGAGTGTATGGAAGCCATTCATATACCTGTGATACATTGAGGTCGGCAATCTGCATCTTTATGTCAATTTCAGAATCGGTGTCGATTACGACGTCACAACGGAAGTTAGGATTCTTGAAGCCATCCTCATAATACATTATTACAGGCATCTCTCTCATGGCAGGTACGTCAGGACACTCATGCGGTACAATCAGCATATATGACGCATCCTGAACGAGCTGACCTGATGCACGATGGTCTGCATGATAGTCGTTCGGACGGTGTGCGATAACGAGATCGGGAGAGATACGTCTTATGTAACGAATGAGACGTCTGCGGGTTTCAAGGTCTGCAACGAGTGAGCAGTCGTTAACGTCATCCCAAACATCGTATGTGATTCCGAGCAGCTTTGCGACTGCCGCAGATTCCTTTGCACGTGCTGCGGTTGTTTCTGCCGGAGTCATGATGTGATGGCCGCCGCAGCCGTTGCACATACTGAGGAAATAAACCTCATGTCCGAGCTGTACATACTTGTGTGCAAGTGCTCCGCAGCGAAATTCGTTGTCATCCTGGTGTGCGCCGATCATTAAAATTTTCATGTGTTCTGTCCTTTCGATAAATTATTTTTAATATGATTTGTTTGATTCTTCCTCTTCCTTTTTTAATTGGGTGAGGAGATTATTTTTGCATCTGTCGAGGAATTTTCCCCATTCTTCGGGATCGATGAACGGATTCTTTTCGCCTGCCATCATGCGTTCATATCTTCCTTTTGTGTCGTTATTCCAAACGTGATTTCCGATGAAGATATCAACCTTTTCGCCTTTAAGTCTCTCAAGTCCTGCGAGGAACTTTTCGCGGCAATCGAACGAAAGTCCGTACTGATTCAAGAACCATGTCATCATCGAGTTTGGACCAACGCCGCCGTGTGTTCCGACGCGGTAGGTCTTACCCTCATATGTGGTATTGAAGAAGAACGACATTGTTCCGGGCGTATGTCCGGGGGTGGAGAGGGTAGTGATCTCAACCTCGCCAAGACGGATAACATCACCGTCATGTAAGAGCACGTCCGGCTCAAATGCCTCGTAATATTCAAATCCGAGCTCTTTTGCCCATGTGAGATCGAGCGTTCCGTTTGCATATTCGCGGTCGTCTGCGCCGATGAAGGTTTTTGCACCGGTGAGCTCCACCAAAGCCTTTGTTCCGCCGAGGTGATCGTAATGACCGTGAGAGTGAACGATATATTTGATGTCATGAGGATTAAAGCCGAGCTTATATATGTTGTCGATGACCTGATAGAGATTCTGCGGATAGCCCGTGTCGATGAGGATATGTCCCTCGCTTGTTGTTATAAGATGAGAGGATGCGGCATAACAACCGACAAAATACAGGTTGTCTGCAATTTTGAAAGGCTCCATATACTCGGTCCAGGGGGTGTTCATGTTTGCCATTGTTCTTCTCCTTATATATATCTTATAAGAAAATTATATAATGAACGAGAAAATATTTCCATGACAAATTTAACTTATATTAGCATAATTTTAACTTAAATTTTGTGGAATAAACAGTGTTGACTTTTGGGCGAGAATATTATATAATTTTAGTGTAATAAATGCTGCGGTAAGGAGGCATTATGAACGACAGCTTAACTTTATACGAAAGCATAGCTCCGCTTGAGAGAGACTTCCAGGTCAAGCTGAAGTTAAACCACCTCTCGGGAAAATACCGTTCACACTGGCATGAGCATATTGAACTGTTGTATTTTTTGTCCGGTGAATTTGAGATTGTGTGCGGTGAAGCGGAATATACCGCGCTTGAGGGCGACCTCATATTTATAAACAGCAAGGAACGTCATGCAACGACCTGTAACTGCGACGGTGAATATATGTGTCTGCATCTGTCGCCGGAGTTTTTTTCGGACGTTGAATTTAATGGCTTTGCGATTGAAACTCATATAATCAAAGATGCTTTCATAAAAGAATGCTTTGAAAAAATGTCCGACGAGCAGAAAAACAAGAGTGCGGCATATGATCTTCGCTTGAAAAGTCTTGCATATTCGCTTATGGCGTATCTTATCAGCAATTACAGACGAGAATCAGACAGCGATACTACCTCATCAAGAAGTGCCCGTTTTCTCGAAATGCACGACATCTTTGCTTATATTTCAAGAAGCTACACAGCATCGCTTACCACCGCTGAACTTGCACGCCACTTTCACCTTACCGAGCAATATTTCTGCCGTATGTTCAAAAAGGCGACAGGGCAGACTCCGCTCGGTTACATAAACAGATACAGAACCGAAAAAGCGGCAGTGCTTTTAAAAAACACCGATCAGAGCATAACCGATATTGCGCTCTCTGTCGGATTTGACGATCCCAATTATTTTTCCAGAACCTTTAAAAAATACGTGGGCACAACACCGCGTGAATACCGTCATAGTATATAAAAAGCGAGTCGAAGAACAAAAACATAACTTCGTCTCGCTTGATTTTTTATTGATTGTTTCGATGTGCTTTTCTGTATTCGCTCGGTGTACAGCCCTCATATTTTACGAAAGCGGACAAAAATCCGCGTGAGGTTGTGTAACCGATCCGCTCACCGATTTCGCTGACCGAAAGAGTGGTTTCACGCAGTAATTTTTTTGCATTACGGATCTTTAATTCAAGCTTCAGCTCATTAAAGCTTTTGCCGTATGCGCTTGAAATTATTCTCGTTATATTCTGCGGTGAAACAAAGAGCTTTTTGCTTAAAAATTCAAGGTTTATATCGTTGATATAGTAAATATCGAGAAGTCGGTCTATTGCGTATTTATAAACCCAGTATGTGTTCGGCATATGACTGTTTTTACTCTGCTCGCCTGAAACGGTGTTCAGCTTGTCATAGAGCGAGAAAATAAGCTCTGTGACGTTTGCACGCAGTCTCCATGGCTTTGCAAATTTATCGGTGGCGTTATTTTCAAGCACCGTGTCAAGCAGCAGCGAGAGATATTCACAGTCGTCGAGCTTGCAAAAGCCGCAGCCGGAAAATGCCGTGTACATTTTATCAAAAAGATTTTCCTCGCTGCTTGATGATTTCACACGCTCAAAGGTGAAAAACACGCTCTTTTTTATGGCATCTTCGGAAAATGTCGTGCTGTGATAAGTGTTCGGAGGGATGATGAGCATCTGATTTTTTTCAAGGGTACATCCGAACTGCTCATTTGAAAGTGCAAGCGAGCCTTCCTTAAGGTGAAAGAGCTCCCAAAAGGAATGCATATGTATATCACTTCTGGTTGTGTCGGTCGTTTTTTCGTCGGTTATGAAGATGATCTTTAAATCCGAACAGATAACCTCGATTGAACTATACGAAAAATCCTGATCCTGCACCGTTATATCCTCCTTAAAATAATATCAAAATGCACCGGCACACGTTTTTTACCACGCAGTCCAGCCGCCGTCAACTGTGACGTTACTGCCCGTCATAAATGTCGAGGCATCGGATGCCAAAAGAACGATGGCACCGCCCATTTCTTTGCTTGTGCCGACTCTTTTAAGCATGGTCTTATCAGCGAGCTTTGCCGAAAATTCCTTGTTCGCGAGAGTTCTTTCGTTCGGGAACGGACCGGGGGTTATTGCGTTAACTCTGATGTTGTATTTTGCGAGGTGTGCCGCACCGTAACGTGTGAGCTGGAGTACACCTGCTTTAGATACGCCGTATGTAACGGGGCTGTTGCTTCCGCTGTCTCCGTAAATACCGGGATCGGGAGAAACCACGCCGTACATCGAAGCGATGTTTACGATACTGCCGCCCTTTTCTTTCATCAGCGGAATTGCCGCTCTCATGCTGCGGAAGGTGAGTCCGAGGTTGCCCTCAACGCCGCCGAGCCAGGATTCGTCATCGAAGTTTTCGATTTCAAGTGCGAGTCCTTTACCGCCGGAACCTCCGCCGTATGCAGCGTTGTTAACGAGTACGTCGATTCTGCCGTATTCCTTTTTAATACGCTCGAAAACAGCCGCGTGCTCCTCTTTGTTTGAAAAATCAGCGTCGATGTGTATTACGTTATCTCTTGTTTCAACAAGTCCGTCCTCATGAAGATGAACGCTCAGAACGGTCGCACCAAACGATGCGAGTGCGTCAACCTCAGCCGTACCAAGGTTACCCGAGCCGCCCATGACGAGAACGATTTTGCCTGTCAGATCAAATATATTTTCCATAGTGTTCACCGTTATTATTTGAAGTAGTTGATGGTCTTAACGAGTGCTTCTGCCTTTGCCGCTGCAACGTTTAAGTCATAGTAGTTGGACTTGAATGCGAGGATCTTGGGCTGAAGTGCTTCTGCAACGGGGCAGATGCCGTCCTCATAGCTTACAGTCTTGTTGAGAAGACCTTCACGGTGAAGCATAGCCATGTTTTTAAAGAAAGGCTCCTGATATGTAAGCTTCCATGCGGAATAGATACCGTCGCCGCCGAGCTCGAGATATTTATCTCTGAACTGCTTCCAGGTGATGCTGTCGTCGATGAGCTTTGTTGCGTATGCCCAATAAGCGTTAACATAATCTTCGCCGGTCTTCTGCGGAGCGATGATGGTGTTGCCCTTGATTGCATCGTCAAAGATCTTTGCGGATTGCTGACGGATCTCAACAAGCTCCTCAAGACGCTCTGTCTGTGCGAGAGCAACTGCGCTGGCAACCTCACTGAGGCGATAGTTCCAGCCCATAGATACGTGACGGTTATATTCGGGATCCTGGATATCGGTCTTGGAGATCTTACCCTTGTTTGTGCCGACGCCTGCGTAACCGAGGCAGGAGTAGCAGCGGATCTTCTTTGCAAGCTCCTCGTTGTCTGTGATGAGCATACCGCCCTCACTACTGGTCATATGCTTCGAAGCCTGGAAGCTGAAGCTTGCGATATCGCCGATAGTACCGACGGTTCTGCCCTTGTACTTTCCGAGGAAGCACTGTGCGTCGTCTTCGATTACGGCAAGGTTGTGCTTCTTTGCAACAGCCATGATCTTATCGAAGTCGGGAGCGAGACCGTAAAGGGAAACAACGATGATAGCCTTTGTTCTGGGAGTGATGCACTTTTCGATAGCTTCTGCGGTGATCTGGAATGTATCGGGATCAACGTCTGCAAATACGGGAGTTGCATTTGCGTGAAGCACACCGAAGGTTGTTGCCGACATGGTGAGCGGAGGAACGATAACCTCGTCTCCGAGACCTACGCCGACTGCCTCAAGTGCGATATGAAGGGTAGCAGTACCGTTACAGAAGGTGACAGCGTACTTGCTTCCGAACTTTTCGCAGAAAGCCTCCTCAAGTCGCTTGGTCATTCTGTAACCGGCAGATGCACGAAATCCCCAGCTGAGGACTTCTTTTACGTACTCAATTTCTTTTTCGCCAACTCTGTTTATTGATTTCATTGCTTTATCCTCCAAGATAAATTTTTTCAAAAATAATTATGTGTCAGACGCAGTGCGTCAATAATATTATATCATTGGAGGAAGAATCTTTCAAGTACACAAACAAATCAAAAATTGCGAAAAAATGAGTTATGAGTTCACGTCTGACGTTTACTGTGAGATAATTATAGCATAAAATTTTTTGTGTGTCTATATTTTTGCGAGTAGTTTTATTGTTTTTTCCATTTTTAGTTGACAATCGATGGGAAAAGTGATATAATTACAATGTTAATATTTGTTTTTAAGAAGGAGAAAAACATGAAAAAACGCATTATCTCGTCATTACTGCTTGCGGCTATGCTGACTTCGCTTGTTGCCTGCGGCGGCGATGACACCGAAAAGGACAACGAAAACAAGGACAATGGCGATGAAGCTCCTGCCGGAATCGAAGCGGCGGAATATAACCTGCCGTTTAACATTTACGCTCCCGATTTCGGTATGTATCAGAGATACTTCTTTGCAGACGACCCCGGAACCGATGCTATGACAAAGGCGATTTATGAGCGTGAGGTCAGCGTTGAGGACCATCTCGGCGTTGATATCGGCTATACCTTAACCGGTACTATCCAGGATGTACGTCCGAAGATTCAGGAGCTTGTTATGACAGGTGATGATACATATCATCTTTTCCTGACTCACTGTATTGCAGGTCTTTCCGCAATGATCACCGAGAATCTGCTTTACGATTTCAATAAATTCGAGGATATCAACCTTGATGCAGAGTATTGGAATCAGCAGGCTCAGGATGCACTTGAGGTTAACGGTCATCTTTTCTACGGCGTTTCCGACTATATGCTCTCCGACCCGAACTGCATACTCTTCAATAAGGGTATGATCGACGAGCTTGACCTTGAGGATCCGTATCAGCTCGTTCGCGACGGTGAGTGGACTATCGACAAGATGATGGAAATGATGGCATCGGCAACAAAGGATGACGGTAACGGAAGATGGAATTATCTTGACACCTACGGTCTTACCGCACCCAATGACTGGTACTGTAACTCTTTCACCTTCTCAAGTGAGGTTGAGCTTGTAACAAGAAACTCGGATGGCGAATTTGAATTTGCATTTGACAACGAGCGTTCGTACACGATGGTTGAAAAGCTCGATCAGCTTCTCGCAGGAAACGATACATGGATCTATGACTACGGCGGAGGAAACAACGTTGAAGGAAACTTTGAAAATGATGAATATGTAGATATCTCCAAGGGCAGATCGCTCTTTAATATCTATAATATAGCACATCTTTACATTCTTCGTGACGTTGATGTTGACTTCGGTATTCTTCCTTATCCGAAGCTTGATGCAAGCCAGGACGGTTACTATACCAATGACTGGTCAGGTCTCATGTGCGTTCCGAAGACCGTACAGAACACCGATATGGTCGGCAAGGTTATCGAGCTTCTCTCCTACTACAGCGGTGACACCGTTAAGTATGCATACTATGAGATCATGCTCGGCGAAAAGCTGACACGTGACCCCGACTCGAAGGAAATGCTCGATATTATCTTTGACGGCGTGTCCTATAATGCAGGTGTTAACTACTTCGGCTTCAGCGATATGAACAAGCTTTTCTATACACCTAATGCTCTTATCATGAACGGTGGCGGCTCAGGCGCATTCTCGTCTCACCTTGCAAAGTATCAGCCTGCTTCCGAAGCAGCTATTGAGCAGTTCAACACTGACGTACTGGCTCTCGATGAAGCTGAATAATATTTAATTTGCTCCTCTTTTCATAAGTTCAATAAAGATATCCCCGACAGGTAGTTTTACGCTGTTTATCGGGGATATTATTTTATTCTGTTTACTTCTTTGCATAAAGCTTCGCGATCTCGATAACCTGCATAACACAGTCATCCATCGCTTCGGCGCAGGCAAATTCCATCTTTCCGTGATGATTGTGTGAGCCTGTTCCGAGGTTAGGGCAGGGCAGTCCCATAAATGAAAGTCGGCTGCCGTCTGTTCCGCCGCGTACCGGATAGCTTATCGGTTCACCACCGAGCGTACGTATTGCGGCATATGCGTTGTCGATGAGATGCCATTCGGGAACGATCATCTCTTTCATGTTTCGATAGCTTTCCTTGATTTCGACGTTCACCATGCCGTTACCGTACTTGCGATTGAGCTCATCTGCCGCACGGCGTGCATAATCACAGCGGTATTCCATTTTGGAAAAATCATGGTCACGGATTATGAAGTTGAGAACCGCCTTTTCGACAGCACCCTCCATGTGAGTCAGGTGATAAAAGCCCTCGTAGCCGCTTGTGTGCTCGGGACGTTCAAGTGTGGGGAGAAGCGACATATATTCATGAGCAACGACGGATGCGTTTATCATCGTGTCTTTTGCCGCACCGGGATGGATGCTCTTGCCGTTTATCTCCACTTTCAGAGAGGAAGCGTTGAAGGTTTCGTATTCAACCTCGCCGAACATTGCGCCATCAAGCGTATATGCCCATTTTGCGCCGAAGCTCTCAACGTCGAAAAGATCAGCTCCGCGTCCGATCTCCTCATCGGGAGTGAAGCCGATGCGTATTTTTCCGTGCGGAATGGTTTCGTCTGCAAGCAGAATTTCACAGGCGGAGATTATTTCGGCGATACCTGCTTTATCGTCAGCGCCGAGCAGTGTTGTGCCGTCTGTGACGACGAGTGTTTTGCCGACGTAATTTTTGAGAATCGGATATTCACTCTCGCTCATGACGATGTTAAGCTCATCATTCAGAACAACGTCTCCGCCGTTATATTTGACGGTATGTGCACGGACGTTTTTATCCTCAACCTCGGGCGAAACATCCATGTGTGCGATAAAGCCGATCACGGGTGCATCCTCATATCCCCTCACCGCAGGCACGGTTGCGAAAAGGTAACCGTTTTCATCGAGTGTCACCTCGTCAAGCCCAAGCTCACGAAGCTCGGTTTCAAGTGCTTTTGCAAATTCGAGCTGTGTTGGTGTTGACGGGCAGTGCTCGTTATTTTCGTCAGATGCAGTCGGGAAAGAGGCGTATTTTATAAGTCTTTCGTATGCTTTCATTTTGGTGTACCTCACACAATACGGTTGAGACCGACACCGGTTTTAACGAAGTTATCCATCGAAGCATCAAGCACCGCGAGCAGACGTTCACGCGAAGCCTTGCTTGCCCATGCGATATGAGGCGTGATGATGCAGTTTTTCGCGGTGAGAAGCGGATTTTCGGGGAGTGCAGGCTCGTTTGCCAGAACGTCGAGTGCCGCACCTGCGAGCTTACCTCTATTGAGTGCATCCGCAACGTCCTTTTCATTGAGTACTGCACCGCGTGAGGTGTTAATGAGACGTGCGCCGTCCTTCATTTTTGCAATAAACTGCGCGTTTACCATGCCGCGTGTTGAATCGTTGAGCGGACAGTGGAGGGAGACTGTATCAGCTTCACCGAGAAGCGTGTCAAGCGGAACATATTTGATTATGTCGGTGTCATCGTGGCTGTGTGCCGTGTGAGCGAGGATACGCATACCGAGTGCCGATGCAGCCGATGCAACACGACCGCCGATATTTCCGCAGCCGACGAGTCCGAGCGTCAGTCCCTCGAGTTCGGTGAAGAGTACACGCTGATACTGATATCCGGGTATGCCTGTCCACATTCCGTCCTTAACGATCCCCTGCATACCGTCAATATCGGCGTGCAGTGTGAGCAAAAACTGTATCGTTAACTGTGCAACGGATGCTGTGGAGTATGCCGGAATATTGACAACGGCAACACCTCGCTTTTTGCAGGCATCGATATCGATCATGTCAAAGCCTGTGCCGAGCGCGGACACATATTTGATCGTCGGGCATTTATCAAGCAGCTCGTCGGTTATTTTTGCGCGATTTGTGTAGACAGCCGTTGCGCCGACACATTTTTCTGCACATTCGGAGTCGGGCGTTTTGGCGAAAACCTCCACCTCACCGTATTTTTTGAAAAAATCCCAGCTTAAATCGCCCGGGTTGACAGCAAATCCGTCAAGAACTACAATCTTCATATTGCCTCCATGAATTTAACTTTATTATATACAGTATACCACATTTTCGCCGACAAATCAAGTGGGGCGTGCAATATATTACATATACTTCCGTTTGCGTGAAAATACCGTTTCAATAAAGAGAAACCAAACGGCGCCGGATTTAATATACTGTATCGAGGTGATAGCTTGAAAAACAAAGAATCATTTAAAAATGAAGCCTGTTTATCGGATATGCGTCCGGGAGATACGGCGATTATATACAGTGCGGCAAAGGGAGAATTGTGTCAGCGGCTTTGTGACCTTGGTTTTGTTTCGGGGACCTTGGTTGAATGTGCTGCTGCGGCACCTATGAGCGGTCCTCTGGCATATCTCATCAGGGGAGCACTTATTGCACTGCGGCGAAATGATGCGAAAAACGTAAAAATCGGATTTGTCACAAGAGGCGGTAAAGAAGTATGGGACTGACACATTCATCTGTCGGCAAGGGTGCACGCGGTACTATGGAAAACGGCAGATGCAAATATACTGCGGCTCTTGCAGGAAATCCGAACGTCGGCAAAAGCTCACTCTTCAATGCACTGACGGGACTTGATCAGCACACGGGAAACTGGACGGGGAAAACTGTTACAACGGCAATCGGACATTCAAAGCATGAGGACATTACCTTTGTCGATCTGCCCGGCACGTACTCGCTTCGTTCACATTCGCCCGAAGAGGAGGTCGCACGTGACTTTATAAAAAGCGGTAATGCGGACGTCACCGTCGTTGTTTGCGATGCGACAAATCTTGAAAGAAGTCTCACTCTTGCTCTGCAGATAATCGAATTGACACCGCGTGTCGTCGTTTGCGTGAATCTTATTGACGAGGCAAAAAAACGCGGAATAACTGTTGACACCGATATTCTTTCAAAGCGGCTCGGTGTTCCTGTTGCATCGACAAGCGCACGAAACCGAGAGGGAATTGCCGCATTGTGTGAGCTTATAAGAAAAACAGCAGAATTTTCGGAAGAGAATAGGCAAAGTCCGCTTTTTTATCCGCCCGACGTGGAGGTTGAGCTTGAAAAATGTTCGTCACTCGGTTATTCACGCGGTGAGATAATTGAAGCGTGGTTAAGCACGGAAGAAAAAATCCCCGAAATAGTCGAAGCGAAAAAAAGACTTTCGTGGACGGGGAATTTTGAAGAAATGCTGCTTGCAAGACCGATTATTATTTCAGAGGGTATCGCTTGTGAGGCGGTTTTTTGCGAGAACTCATGCGGTTACAGTGAACGTGACAGGAAGCTTGACCGTATTGTGACGCATCGTATCTTTTCTATACCCTTGATGCTTCTCATGCTTGCAGGAATATTTTACTTAACCATCGTCGGCTCAAATTATCCCTCTGCGGCACTTCAGTCGTTTTTTGATATTGTTGAGTCAGGGCTTTATTCTCTTGCGGGAGTGTTACCCGATTCGCTTCGTGATCTGCTCGTTCTTGGCGTGATGCGTACATTATTCCGTGTTGTCTCGGTCATGCTTCCTCCGATGGCAATATTCTTTCCGCTTTTTACGCTTATGGAGGATTTCGGTCTGCTCGGGCGTATCGCGTTCAATCTTGACGGCGCATTTTATCGCTCATCTGCTTGCGGAAAACAGTCACTCACCATGTGTATGGGACTCGGATGTAATGCTGCCGGTGTTGTCGGCTGCCGCATTATAGATTCACCGAGAGAACGAATGATAGCGATACTGACAAACAGCTTTATGCCGTGTAACGGTCGCTTCCCGATACTTATCACAATATCGGCATTACTTTGCTCGGGAAGTATGAGCGCAGCGGTTATGCTGACGGTTGTGGTTGCAGGGGTTCTAATGACGTTGGTTGTATCGAAAATATTATCGGTGACGTTGCTTCGCGGTACGCCGTCGGGCTTTACGCTTGAGCTGCCGTCTTACCGTAAACCGCAGATCGGACGTGTGATCGTTCGTTCGATATTTGACCGCACACTCTTTGTCCTCGGACGTGCGGCAGCGGTTGCAGCTCCTGCCGGACTTGTAATATGGCTGCTTGCGAATGTTTACGTCGGTGAAGCGAGTTTGTTTTCGCATATCACAGCCTTTTTCGATCCTATAGGACACTTTATCGGACTTGACGGTGTTGTTATCTGCGCTTTTATTCTCGGTTTCCCGGCAAACGAGATCGTTCTTCCGCTTGTGTTGATGGGATATACCGGGACAGGTGTACTCGGCACGGACAGCGGCATTGCGGAGCTGCTCGCTTTGAACGGTTGGGAAACACTCCAATATCTCAATATGCTGATACTGACCGTGTTCCATTTCCCATGCTCGACCACGGTGCTGACGATAAAAAAAGAAACGGGAAGCTTCGGTTACACTTTGCTTTCCGTTGCTATTCCGACATTTATTGGCTTTGCACTGTGTGCGCTGACTCGTGCTGTGACATTGCTTTTTTAAATAAAGAACGCCACTCGGCATTTTTTCAGCCTGTGGCGGATCTTTTTGTTATTTACTATACTGAGCTGAGAAGTCACAAAGGAGATTTATGAGCTTTTTTGTAAGTGGTGATGTGTTTCGGTCATTTCGTAAAATGTAACCGATGCGGTAAAAGGAGTCGCTCGGCATCGGTATGCATACGATCTTTCCGTCGTTAAGTGCGGATGGGATTATTCCCGTGCCGACAGTGTAACAATCGGTTGTCAGGAGGACATTCATCAGTGTTGCACGGTCGCTTATTTTGACGTGCTTTTCGGGAGTCAGACCGTCAGCAAGCTCCTCTGTGAAAAACGATGTGTTGTGTGAGCCTTGCTCGTATGATACGTACGGGAAACCTCGCAGGGCTTCGTATGTCAGAGTGTCTTTTTCCGAAAGAGGATGACCGCGCCTTATGAAAACGTGCGGCGGTACTTTAAGAAACTGCGTAAAGTTAAGTCCTTTTTTGCTAAGATAGCGGCTCATGATATCAAAATCGCTGTCCTTGATTGCGATTATACCGATGTCACTGTAAGCGGTCTCAACCTCATGAATGACCTCATAGGTTTGTATCTCACGTATTGAAAAATCGAAGTTTTCCTCCGATGTTTCGCGCAGCAGCCTGCAGAAAACGTCCGCAACGAAGTCATAATGCTGTGTTGAAACGTAGAGCTTTTTGCGGTCTGCAGGTGTACTGTAGCGATTCAGTATAAACTCATTCTGCTCGACGATCTGCTCGGCATACCTGATAAATTCAGCACCCTCCCCAGTCAGAAACACTCCGTTTTTCGAGCGTTCGAATATGGTTATATTAAGCTCCGATTCGAGAGATTTTATACTGCTCGATAAGCTTGACTGCGCGATGAAAAGCTGTTTTGCGGCTCTGCTGAATGAACCGGTTTTTGCAATTTCGATGGCGTATATACATTGTTGGATAGTCATTTTTACCTCCAAAGATTCAACGTGAGGTTGAATAATATTATTACGAGAATTGCCGGAATCATGTTAACGTTTTTTATTTTCTGCTGATTTTCGCAGAGCAGATTGAATCCGCTGAAAAAGAGGATTATATATCCTATGGAGCAGAGCTGTCCGAGCATGGCGTCACTGATATATGCGCCCGAAAAATACGCCGCAAGAGCGATGAGTGTCTGTATTCCTGCAACGGGAATGGCAGACAACATGACCGTTTTTCCGTATATTGCACCGAACATGAGTGCAAAAGGGAAGTCGATGACGCTTTTTAAATAGAGCTGTGAGCTGTCATGCTCGAGTGCTAACAGTATCGGGCCGCAGATTTGCAGTCCGCCGATTCCGAAAAAGACTGTGGAATCTATAAAAGCGTTCATATATGCGTTTTTCGTGCCGGCTAGAGTGCTTAATTTGTCGTCCATCCGTAACCATTCGCCGAACGTCCAACCTATGACAAGCGCGAAAACCACGATAAAAAGTCCCGAGCTTTCAAGACTTTGTCCCGATACGCCGAATATATTTTCGATAAAACCGATTGTGCTTATAAGAATGACACTGATCCCGAAAATGCTCGAATTTTTAAAGGCAAGCCGTGACTTGAAAAGACTCCCGAAAAGTCCGCCGAGCATGATCGTACAGGCGTTGATAAGTATTCCCATTTATTTCCTCGTTTGAACAGATAATATACTATATTATATCACACGGGGAGGGAAATGTAAAATATCAAAAAGCTATGGTTCGTGTTCGTCTTTGCAAATATGCCCGTAGCTTAACAAAAGAAAAAGGACTGCCGTAAATGTGACAGTCCTTAAATATTAAACCTAAATTACTTAAGTTCAACAGCTGCGCCAGCCTCAGCGAGCTTAGCCTTGATAGCTTCAGCGTCTTCCTTGGATGCGCCTTCCTTGATGGTCTTGGGAGCGCCTTCAACGAGATCCTTAGCGTCCTTAAGGCCGAGACCTGTGAGTTCGCGTACAACCTTGATAACTGCGAGCTTGTTAGCACCAGCGTCAGCAAGTACAACGTCGAATTCGGTCTTTTCTTCAGCTGCAGCAGCGGCAGCAGGAGCAGCAGCACCGGCAACTGCAACAGGAGCAGCGGATACGCCGAACTCCTCCTCGAGAGCCTTTACGAGGTCTGCGAGTTCAAGAATGGTAAGAGTTTTGATTTCTTCAAGAATGTTTGTGATCTTTTCGGTAGCCATTTTAAGTAACCTCCAATTATAAAATTAATTTTGTTTGGCGTTATATTACGCCGTGGCGAACTTACGCCTCTGCGGGAGCCTCTGCTCCACCGTTTTCCTTGTCGATCTTTGCCTGAAGTACATAAGCAAGACCGTAGAGCGATTTCTGAAGCGAACCGAGCATCTTGCCAACCAGAATAGGCTTCGGCGGGATTGCTGCGAGCTCTTCAACGCCCTTTGCGTCCAGCACCTTTCCATCAACGAAACCGCCCTTAAGCTCGAAACTTTCGATCTTATCAGCGTATTCCTTGAGGATCTTTGCGGGAGCGACCGGGTCATCGGTAGCAACTGCGATAGCGGTCATGCCTTCGAGAACCTGCTTAAGGTCAGCGTAGCCTGCTGCTTCGCACGCTCTGCCGGTAATAGAGTTCTTGTATACGCTGTATTCAACGCCTGCCTTACGGAGAGCCGCACGCAGAGCGGTGTCGTCAGCAACAGTAATACCGGAGTAGTTAACGATAACACCTGCGGATGATGCCTGAATCTTTTCAGTAAGATCTGCAACCATCTGCTTTTTCTGGGTTAAAATCTTCTCACTTGCCATGATTTCACCTCCCGATAAAAATAAAAAAATCCTTCGATCGAATTCAAGACTCGACGAGGGACTTCACAAATGCAGAATTATATTCTTATATTCATAAAGTTCATCCTCGGCAGGAAGGTTTCCCTTTTACACGGAGCACATATTTGCACCCTGCAACCTACGGTCTATGGATTCAACTCTGTTATTATATCACACAGTTTCCGAAATGTCAATAGGTTTTTGAAATATTTTTTAAAATTCGTTTTTTCTTTTATTTTAAAAGACTTGACTTTGAGGGAAGATTATAGTAAAATAGTTAGAGTTGATTTATACAAGTTTAAATTTTGATAGGAGTAAATGATGAAAAAAACAAAAATCATACTTGATCTGTTTTTGACTATGCTCAAGATAGGTCTTTTCACATTCGGTGGCGGATATGCAATGATCGCGCTTCTCGAAAATGAGTTCGTTTCAAAGAAAAAATGGCTCGAAAAAGAAGAGTTCCTCGATATAATCGCAATCGCGGAGTCAACGCCCGGTCCGATCGCCATAAATTCGTCAACCTATATCGGTTACAAGCTGGCAGGAGTCCTCGGCTCGGCTTTTGCGACTGTTGCGGTTTGTATTCCGTCCTTTGTTATCATTTATACAATCTCGCTGTTCTTCGATAAATTCCTCACGCTGACTTATGTTGAATATGCGTTCAGAGGTATTCAGGCTTGCGTTGTTTACCTTATTATTTCGGCAGGTATCAAAATGGGTAAGGGACTCAAGAAGAATGCTTTCAATATTATTGTTTTCTCAGCGACGATCGTTTGTATGCTTTTATTCTCGATCTTTGCCGTTAAATTCTCCGCGGTATTCTATATCCTGATAAGCGGCACTCTCGGACTTCTTGTTTATCTTATCGGAAAGCTTACGAAAAAGGAGGAGACAAAATGATTTTCTGGAAGCTGTTTATAACATTTCTTGAAATCGGTGCGGTTTCTTTCGGCGGCGGTTACGGTATGCTCTCGCTTATTCGTGAAAAGGTTCTTGCGCACGGTTGGCTTGCCGAGGAAGAGCTCCTTAACATGATCGCTGTTTCTGAGTCAACCCCCGGCCCGATTGCTGTCAATATGGCAACCTTTATCGGCTCATCCGAAGGCGGTGTTTTAGGTGCATTTTTGGCAACGCTCGGTGTCGTTCTTCCTGCCTTCTGTATCATCCTGCTGATTGCGGCAGTGATGCGTAATTTCCTTAAATATGAAGGCGTTCAGGCTTTTCTTGGCGGTATACGTCCCACGGTTGTCGGTCTTATCGTTGCAACCGGACTTACGATGCTTATGAGTACGCTGTTTGGTTTTTCAACGCTCGACGGCGGCTTTAATGTTGACATAATCGGAATTATTATTTTCGCGATCATACTTGCGATTGCGTTTGTTTATAAGAAGATAAAAAATAAGAAGCCTTCTCCGATAATAATGATACTCATTTCGGCGGCACTCGGTATGCTTTTCTACGGGCTTGAATCTGTGCTGTAAAAATAAAATCGCTGACAGTGTACGTTTTGCTGTCAGCTTTTTTTACCCGGATATGGCTGTATGTTACATCCGACGGATGACACCGCACGCAATCTTCTTGCCGGCGTTACCTGCAGGCTGGGACACGAAATCATCTGCGTCGCTGTGTATCACGACGGTGCGCCCGATGATATCCGCAACACGGAAACGATCTGTTTTAACCGAAAGATATGCGCCGCCATTACAGAATAACAACGGTGGGAGATCACCTGCATGATTTGGATGGGGTGTCATATTCGGGTTATAGTGACTGCCCGTATTTGCGAAATCATCACCGCCGCAGCTCTCACCCTCATGAATGTGAAAAGCAAAGAAGCCGGTTTCGCTGTTTTTCGGAAGATTTGAGATGTCGGCTGTGATCAGCACATTTGTGGGATTTTGATAGAATCTCACCTCTCCGAAAAGATGCGGTGCGTCATGTCCGCCGCTTATATATGCAACGGCATCGGGACGTGATGGGGAACGGTTCATTATATCACCTCGACCACAGTATATGCGCTATGACAAAGCTGTGTGAAAAGGTATTGTGTCGAGAAAAAATTGACTTCTTTTGGACACAAACTGATTATTACATCAATCCCATGAACCAAATTACGACAAGGGCGGTCAAGGTTACCAAGGTGTCAATTGTGATGCCGTAAAACATAGGCTTCAAACCGGCTTTCTTAAAATCGGTTATACTTGTCCCAAGTCCAATTGCCGCCAGGGCAGTAACCATCAAAAATTTGCTGGTACTCTTGATAATTCCGGATGCGGCCACAGGAATGCAGCCCACACTGTTTAATATAGCCAGTAATAAAAAACCGCAGATAAACCAAGGGATGATTTTTACCATGTTAACCTTTTTACCGTTGTTGGCGGCTTTCAGTTCCTTTTGCTTCATTCGAGTACCTATATATGCAAATACCAGCACCGTGGGAATAATCGCAATCGTTCGAGTGAGCTTGACCATCGTGGCAAAGTCACCGGCAATTTCAGAAAAAGCATATCCGGAAGCAACGACGCTGGCGGTATCATTGACGGATGTTCCGGCCCAAATTCCGTAGGCAATATCGGTCATGCCCAATGCCTTGCCCATGAGTGGATACAAGGCGATCATCACCATGTCGAAAAGAAAGGTAGATGACATCGCGAAGGCGATATCTTTGTCATCAGCATCAATTACAGGGGCAATCGCTGCTATGGCGGAACCACCGCAAATGCCTGTGCCTGCAGAAATTAAATTGCTCAGCTTCCAGTTTAAACCGAAAAACTTACGAACAAAATAGCCTCCGCCAAAACACATAGCGAATGTAAAGATCATCACAAAGAAGGTCATCTTACCTACCGACATAATCGTAGTGATTGATAAAGATGCGCCCAACAAGACAATGGCTGCTTTCAAAATTTTTTTGGATGCGAATTTGAGCGCAGGTTTTATCCATGCGGGATGAAAAAAGCTATTGATAATTGTGCCCGAAAACAAGGCGATAATCGATGCACCCAATAGTCCTCCAGGAATCAACTTTTCCGCAAAAACCGACAATCCGGCTACTGAAAAGCATATTGCAATACCAAACAGAAACAGTCCTTGTTCTTTTGTTTTTGATTTCATAATATAGTCCCCTGAATTTTATTTGTATATATGAGAAAAGCCCAAAATCCGAGATTTCAGGCTCAATGTGGCGGAGAGAGAGGGATTCGAACCCTCGTGTGCTTTTGGCACAAACTGATTTCGAGTCAGCCCCGTTATGACCACTTCGATATCTCTCCGTATATTAAATTGTACGTCACTTCACGTGACCAATATATTATATCACACTCGAAACCCTTTGTCAAGTGGTATAAACAAATATTTTTAAAAACAAAACCGAGCTCCGTTTTATGAAGCCCGGTCGGTTTGTATGTATAAACCTTTATGCCTTTACGATCTCTGCATCGGCAGCGTTCTTTCTTACGCTTTCGATACCGTTTTCACAGCCTGCCTTTGCGGTGTAACCCTCGGATGTTGCGATGATCTCACCGTTGCGTGCCTTGAGACGGAAACGGTATTCGCCTGCCTTGTCGGTGTACATTTCAAATTTCGGATTTGTTGCAGCGACAACAGGCTCTGCTGTCTGATCCTCAACATTTGCGATGGGAGCATTCTTCTTTACGCTCTCGATACCCTTGAGACAGGATGCTTCTGCAGCATACACCTCGGATGTTGCGATGATCTGACCGTTACCTGCAACGAGGTCAAACTTTACGCCGGATGCGGTTTCCTTGATAACAAATTTTCCCATGATATTATCCTCCGTTTTTTCGCATAATGCGATATTTTTCAAAATTATACAAATATATTATACGACATAAAGTGCGAATTGTCAATATCCGTATGAAAATTTGTCAAAATTATCGGACAGAATAATCAGAATTCCTGCTTTTGTGAACGGTCAAACAGCTTTGTCAGTGCGACCTCCGGCTTGACACCGCAGTATAAAATATCATACACCGCTCTGCATATCGGAAGCTCCACGTTATATTTCTCCGCCATTTTTATAAGGGCTGGAACCGTGTAATATCCCTCGGCGAGCTTAGTGAATTTTTCTCCGCGGATAAAGCTCTCGCCGAATGCACGGTTGTGACTGTACTCTGAAAAAACGGTTGCCTGATAATCGCCGAGGTGACAGAGACCGTATGCCGACAGCTCGTTTCCGCCGCACGCCGCGATAAGTCTTGCTATTTCTCTTGCACCGCGTGACATCAGTGCGCCCTTGAGCGAGGTCATACCAACTCCGTCAAGCATACCTGCCGCAACTCCGATAACGTTTTTCGATGCTGCACCGATCTCATTTCCGATGAGGTCACTGCCGTAATAAAAGCGTATCGCTCCACCGGAAAAGGCGTCTATGATAAGTGACTTTACGTTCTCGTCCTCACTGTCGATAACCATGCAGTTCTGTATACCGCGGCTGAACTCCTCAACGTGTCCCGGACCGAGCCAGACTGCACATTTGTTGCTTGGATCGAGTTCTTTTTTGATGATTTCTGAAAGCCGCTCGCAGGTCGTGTTCTCGATTCCTTTCATGCAGAGGACGAATATTTTATCCTTCAGTCCGAGTGCATCAAGCTCACGGCAGAGCGAACGAAGTCCCTGCGAATCAATGGAAATTACTATAACTTCCGCTTCCTTTGCCGTTTCAATATCTGTCGTCAGTGAGATGGTTTCGGGAAATGTCATATATTCATTTTTTCTTTGCGTGATGAGAGACTGCATATTTCTCGACTCTTTTCTGCCGTAAAGGGAAACATTATGACCGAGCTTGTCGAGATACCACGCAATACAGCTGCCCCATCTTCCGCAACCGATAACTGTTATATTCATTATAAAAACCTTTCGAATTACGAGTTTTGTTCCAATTATATCGAGTTTTATTCCAAACTATATATATTATACAATCTTTTTTGCGTTCTGTCAATCATATTTTTGGAATGGCATATTTATGTCAGTGTAAGTATTATAAAACATTTTCGGGACAGAATAATAACCGATATGATTTTTCGGAGGAAAACACTGTGAAAAGATATATTGCGCTTTTTATTATTTTGATACTTTCGGCGAACCTGCTTGTCGGATGCGGCGGCAATGACAGCACGGATACCGATAGCTTTACCTATAACGATTACGTTTCCACGATGGCGACAAACTGGAATCCGCACACCTATGAAACCGTCAGCGATAACTATCCCTCGGAGTTTTTACGCGTGGGATTTTATTCCTTGGTGTTCAATGACGAGCTTCATAAGGTGGAGGGAAAAGCACCGTTCGAAGGATACAAGGTCATTCCCGAAATGGCGGCGGATATTCCCGTTGACGTTACAGATAGGGTACGTGACGAGCATCCCGAATTTAATATTCCTGCCTCGGCTGTGAGCGGATATGCGTACACGATCGCACTTAACCCTGATGCAAAATGGGAGGATGGTACGCCGATCAATGCCGACACATATGTTTATTCAATGAAACGTCTTTTGAGTCCCGAGCTGCTCAATTACCGTGCTTCGGACTACTATTCGGGAAATTTCAGTATCGCAGGCGCAGAGGCTTATGCCAAAGGCGAAAACGCGAATTTTTCGGATGTCGGTTTATATAAATCGGGTGAATATGAGATAACGCTCGTCCTTGCAAAGGCACTTGGAGGCTTTGATCTTGTTTACGCTCTTACAAGCAATTTTATCGTTTATGAGGAGCTTTACGAAAAGTGTCTTACAAAAGAGGGAAATGCCTGGTTTTCGAGCTACAATACAAGCGTTGACACAACCATGTCGTACGGTCCTTACAAGCTTGTTTCATATCAGAAGGACAAGTCCATGCGTTTTGAGAGAAATGAAGAATGGTACGGCTATACGGACGGTCAGCATGAGTTTATTGATCCGATAAGCGGTGAGAAACGTGATATGTATCAGACGACGGCGATTGATACGCAGGTTATTGCCGAAGCCGCAACGGCGAAGATGATGTTTCTCCGTGGTGAGCTCATGACATACACGCTTCAGGCAGAGGATTTTGACTCATACCGAAACAGTGCCTTTGCACATGAAACTCCTTCGGAAACGGTGTTTTTCCTGATACTCAACGGATATGCGGATGCAATTGCAAGTCGTGAAGCAAGTGCAGGCTTTGACACCGCAAAAAATGACCTTCAAACGATGACGCTCCTGCCGTTCAGACGTGCAATTGCCTTAAGCTACGACAAGGAGCTTTTCGCTTCAACGATATCTCCTGCGCGTTCGGGTGCGCTCGGACTTATCGGCGACTCCTATCTTTACGATCCCGAAAACCTGCTCCGTTACCGTGACACGGATGCGGCGAAAAGGGTGCTGTGTGACTTTTACAGTGTTCCAACAAGCGAGGAGACCGACCTTGACAGAGCTGTTGCATCGATCACGGGTTATGATCCCGAAACCGCACGCGATTATTACGAAGCGGCGTTTGACGAGGCAATTGCGGCAGGGTATATCACCGATTCGAACAGTGACGGTGTTTCCGATCAGACGGTCATCATCGAATACTGCGTTTCATCGGACAGCGATTTCATGACAAAGACGGTGGATTATCTTAATAAGAAAATGGCAGAGGTTACGGCAGGTACACCGTTTGAAAACCGAGTTTCCTTTGTCAAGTCCGCACCATATGGCAACGACTGGGTGAATAAGCTTAAATCGGGACTTTCCGATACTGTACTCGGCGGTTGGAGCGGTTCTGTGCTCGATCCATTTTCGCTGACGAATCTTTATGTCGATCCGACCTATCAGTATGACGCGAATTGGTTCGATTCATCCTCTGTGTCGATATCGCTTGACGTTAATGTTGCACCGCTCGGTGAAGCTGCTGTGATGCGAAATGTAACGATGACGCTTCGCGAGTGGTCTGATGCGCTTAACGGTCAAACGGTTACTATTGGCGGCGAGGACTACAATTTCGGTTCGGGTATTTCCGATGTTGCAACGAGACTTTCGATCCTTTCGGCGATAGAGGGAAGTGTGCTTTCAACGTATAATTATATCCCTATGCTCCAGGATGCATCGGTAACGCTTCTTTCAAAAAAGGCTTACTACGTGATCGACGATTATAATCCCGTTATGGGACGCGGCGGAATTGCGTATCTCGGTTACAATTACAGCGACTCGGAGTGGAATGCTTACGTCAGGGAAAATGGCGGCGAGCTTAAATACTGATTTGGTGAAATATGGTTAAATATATTATCGAGAGAATACTTCTCATGCTTCTGACACTGCTTATCATAACGGGTATCTGCTTTGTGCTTGTCAGAATGCTGCCGCCGGCGGAATTGGCTCCGGGTGATATTCACACAGAGGTTATCGAGGCGCGTCGAGAGGCACAGGGATATAACAAGCCCTATCTTGTACAGTTTGGGATATTTTTAAAAAATGTTCTGACACGTTGGGATTTCGGTATAAGCGATAAGCTGTATATCGGGCAGGAGGTTTCGGCGATATTTGCGGATAAGCTGCCCGTGACTATAATTGTTAATCTTTATTCGATTCTTTTTAGTATTCCCATCGGAATCGGACTCGGAATTTTAGCCGCCGTCAGAAAAAACAGCCTTACCGATCACACGATATCAACGCTGACTATGGTCGGAATCTCGGTGCCGTCGTTCGTTTATGCGTTTTTGATACAGTATTTTCTCTCATACAAGTTAGGACTATTGCCGTTTTTAATGAAATCGGGAACGGACTATTTTTCGCCCGAAATGTTTGTTTCGATGCTTCCTGCCATACTGTCGCTTTCCCTCGGCGTTATCGCAAATTTCACCCGTACCACACGTGCAGAGCTTTCCGAGGTGTTGACGAGCGATTTCATGCTTCTTGCGAGGGCTAAAGGTCTGACACGAACTCAGGCGGCGATACGTCATGCACTGAAAAATTCGATGGTCGTGGTGCTTCCGGCGATACTTGGAAATTTCGTTGCGATCTTGAGCGGTTCATTGATCATTGAACGTATTTTCGCGATACCCGGTGTGGGCAATCTTTATATCAACTCGATTAACGGGCGTGATCTGCCGATGTTTATGATGCTGACCGTCTTTTACACGGCGGTTGGTCTTATTGCGAGTATCGTTGTTGATATAAGCTATGGGTTTATCGATCCGCGAATCAGAATCGGTTCAAGAAAGTGAGGTGATGTTTATGGATGATTACGGTCACATTCCAAAGGAAAAATTACGTTTCGCCGAACGCTCGGAGAATCGTATGCAAAGTGAAACCAAACGGGCTTCCCGCGGATATTTTGCCGATGCGCTTATCCGCTTTCGGAAAAACAAATCCTCTGTTGCGGCGGCGGTTATTATAACGCTTCTGATAATTTATGCCGTCCTTGCGCCGATGATATCACCGTACACAATTACGGACAAGGATTCGGTTTATATTAATTTTCCGCCTTACACCGAGGCAACATCCGCTATCGGTTTTATGGATGGCGGCGTTTCAAGAGAGAGTCAGAACGAAACACAGCTTGCTTATCTTCACGCTATCGGAAAAGAGACAGGTATGGATCCCGTTATCCGCATAATCGACGAGGACGTCAGCGTGACGAACTTTCGTGGTGAGGAAACGAGAAGTGTCACTTATAAGATCAAGGTGAACAAATATTATGAGGTTGGAGTTGTGATGCGAGTTATGACACCGGCGGAGTTTCGCGATATACTTGAATATCAGAATGAGACGGGCGTACAGGTCATATATCCGTATGTGAGCCGTGAGAAGGTTGGTGCGAATGTGAGCTCGTCGAATATATGGTACTGTGTTTCGGATTCAAAGGGGACGCCGATATATGACGAAAACGGCGAGCTGATACCTGCATATTCAAGCGATAAATCCGCAGAGGGTATGGAATATAACAGCATACGCATCGCAGGTGATGATGGCAGCTATATATACAGCCAAAAAAAGGGTGGAGCAGTTGAATGCCGCGTTTGCTACTATAACTATTACCGCTATTTAAACGGCAGGACACCGATGTATATCCTCGGAACAAACTCGCTCGGGCAGGATCTTTTCTCGGCAATAGGGATCGGCGCACGTTTTTCGCTTTTGTTTGCGCTTGCAGTGTCTTTGATCAATCTGACCATCGGTGCGATATACGGCGCGATACAGGGATATTACGGAGGCACGGTCGATCTTGTTCTTGACCGTATTGCAGACATTTTGTCGGGTATGCCGTTTATCGTCGTGGCGACGCTGTTTTCGCTTCATTTAGCGCAGAGAGTCGGTACGGTCGTGTCGTTTCTGTTTGCGTTTGTTCTGACGGGGTGGATATCTATGGCGGCACTGACGAGAAAGCAGTTTTACCGTTATAAGGGACGTGAATTTGTCCTTGCCGCACGGACTCTCGGTGCATCGGACAAGCGGCTTATGTTCGCGCATATTTTCCCAAATTCGCTTGGAACACTGGTTACGGGCTGTGCGCTTGTTATTCCGAGCGTCATCATTTCCGAAACGACGCTGACCTATCTCGGCATAATCAATTTAACCGAATTTGTCGGAACGAGTCTCGGAACGCTCATGTCTCAGGGACAGACCTCGATGACCACCTCACCGCACGCAATGCTGTTTCCCGCACTCTATTTTTCACTGTTGCTCATTTCGTTCAATCTTTTCGGAAACGGTCTGCGTGATGCGTTCAATCCGCAGTCGAGAGGAGTCGGAGACTGATGGAGAAGATACTTTCTGTAAAAGATCTTGCGGTGTCGTTCAAAACACCGAGCGACAAGGTTCAGGCAGTGCGCGGTATAGATTTCACTCTTTCAAGGGGAGAAACACTTGCGATTGTCGGTGAATCGGGCTCGGGCAAATCGGTAACAAGCAAGGCGATACTCGGTATACTTTCGGGCAATGCAGTTGTTGAGAAAGGCGAGATATTATATGGCGGCAAGGATATTCTGAAGCTTTCCGAAAAGGAAATGTGCCGTCTGCGCGGTGATCGTATCGCTATGATATTCCAGGATCCGATGTCGAGTCTAAATCCTATTGTAAAGGTTGGTAAGCAGATAACCGAGGCGATGGTTTTAAAAGGGAAGCTCTCAAAATCGGCGGCAAAGGAACGTGCGATAAAGCTGATGGAGGAGGTCGGTATTCCCGACGCAAGGACGAGGTATGAGCGTTACCCGTTTGAATTTTCGGGCGGTATGCGTCAACGTATCGTTATAGCCATTGCGCTTGCGGCTGAGCCTGAAATACTCATCTGTGACGAGCCGACGACGGCACTTGACGTTACGATCCAGGCACAGATACTTGAGCTTCTCGAAAAGCTTAAGCGTGAACATCGGCTGTCGATGATATTCATCACGCATGATCTCGGTGTTGTTGCCAATATTGCAGATAGAATAGCCGTGATGTATGCAGGGAAGATCGTTGAGCTTGGTACGGCAGAGGACATCTTTTACCGTGCAGCACACCCTTACACCTGGGCACTGCTTTCAAGTGTTCCCGATCTTGAAACAACCGAAACGCTTGAAGCAATACCCGGAGTTCCGCCCGATATGACCTCTCCGCCGATCGGGGATGCCTTTGCAGAGCGCAACAAATATGCACTCGAGATCGATTTTGAGGTGATGCCGCCGATGTTCAGGATATCACAAACGCACAGTGCGGCAACCTGGCTGCTTCATCCCGATGCGCCGAAGGTTAGGGAACCGCGTATCATACGTGAGCGCAGACAGAGAATGGAAAAGATGAGAGGTGACGAACATGGAGAGGGATGATATACTTTTGCGTGTGTCGCATCTCTGTAAATATTTCAAGGTAGGTAAAGATGAATTTCGTGCGCTTGATGACGTCAGCTTTGATGTGAAACGAGGCGAAGTGTTCGGACTTGTCGGCGAATCGGGATGCGGTAAAACCACGATGGGACGGACAATAATCAAGCTTTATGATGCAACCTCGGGTGAGGTGTGGCTTGACGGAGTACGGATATCGGCAGGTGCGAGAGGATACCGTGAGGCGATAAAGGCGGCACGTAAAAATTACCGCGAGGAGCTTGCGAGGGCAGGGAACGACACCGAGCGCAGGCGACTTAAATATGAGCTTGAGCGAACGATAACAGAGAACCGCAATGCGATAAGATCAGCACACCGTGACAACCGCCAAAAAAGCGATATTTCCTCGCGTATACAGATGATATTTCAGGATCCGACGGCATCGCTCGATCCGAGAATGACCGTTCGCGAGATAATTGCCGAGGGATTAAAGATAAAGGGTGAACGAGACCGGAAAACTATTGATGAAAAGGTATACAAAACGCTTGAAACCGTGGGCCTATTAGAGGGGCACGCAGGACGTTATCCTCATGAATTTTCGGGAGGACAGCGTCAACGAATCGGCATTGCACGGGCGATCATTATGGAGCCACAAATGATAATTGCCGATGAACCCGTTTCTGCACTTGACGTTTCGGTTCAGGCACAGGTTATAAATCTTCTTGACGGGCTCAGAAAAAGTCTCGGTCTCACGGTGCTTTTTATCGCGCATGACCTTTCGGTTGTGAAATATTTTTCCGACCGTATCGGCGTTATGTACCTTGGAAAACTCGTTGAGCTTGCCGAGTCTGACGAGCTGTTTTCAAATCCGCTTCATCCATATACGCGCTCGCTTCTTTCGGCGATTCCGCTCCCTGATCCCATATACGAAAAAAACAGGAAGCGTATCATTTACGAGCCCGAAAAGGTACACGATTACAGCAAAGAAAAGCCGTCCTTCAGAGAGATATCGGACGGTCATTACGTTATGTGCAGTGATACCGAATACGAAGCATATCGCAGGACGGTGACGTGATGAGGATGAAGATAAGACTGTTTGCTAGTATTACTGTCGGCGTTTTCTTGTTCTCTGTAACAGCCTTGAGTCGGGGGCTTTTCGTATCGGACAGCTTGCGTGATATATTTGGTATTCTTTCGGACTGCTTTATTATTCCCGGAGTGGTTCTGACAGGCTTTGCGCTTCTTTCGTATATTTCATGTACGGGAGTTTTCGATATGTTGACCTATTCCGTATATTCGCTTATCAATACGGATGAAAAAGGCGGTTATTACGATTACAAGTGCCGCAAAAAAGAAAAGCGTACACTCTATCACGGTACGCTCTTTTGCGGAATCGGATTTACTGCTTTGGGAATGATATTTTTGGCTTTATACCTCGCAATATAAATAAGCCCTCCCGTTTTTTTGAGAGGGCTTTGTGATTTAATTTAAGTTAGAATTGACCGAGATGCTTGTTACAATATCACCGTCAACGATCACGGCAACTGTTACCGCATCGAGCGTATAGGTTCTCACGCCGAACTGTTCCTCGTACTCCGTTCCGAACAGTGCATCAAGCTCTGCTGCACCGCTTCCGATTGAGAGACCGTTATCAAAAAGCACGACGTCCGAAAGCAGAGTAAGATTCGAAACGTACTGATTGCCGCTTGCGTCGGGCGAGGTTGTAACGCTGTAGCCGTCGAACGTATATACCTTGTCATAACCCTCATGAATACAGCTTGTTGCTTCCGTATATTCGAGCGGTTCGCCTGCTGCATTTACAAAATCCTCTGCATTTCCGCCGATAGTTACGGTGAGTCCGTTGCTTAACTTGACCTCGTATGTTGTGCTTGTGATTTTGTCGGTTTCCTCCGATGATGTGTTGGCGGTGGTTTCCCCTGCGTTTTCGCCCGTGTCACTGCTGTTGTCAGATGTGCCGCCGCACGCTGTGAGGGCAGTGAGCAGACTGAGAGATAAAAGAAGTGTGATGATTTTTTTCATTTTAATTTATCCTTTCATTTATGGAGTTGTCGGGTAATTGTTTGCGTCGAAATCGTAGTAGTAATCGAGTGAGAAGGCACGCACCTCGCTGTCTGTCAGAAGAAAGACCTTAAGCTTATGCGGTGCCGGCTGAGGACAGGTGTCGAAATGATACCACTCGCCGTCCATTTTAACGAGGTTCCAATAGTGAGGACGGTCCGGATCGTTTCTGTGGATCTCAATATTCTCGATGCCTGCACGCGTGAGAAGTGCACTTGCGACTGCATAATAAGTATAGCAGTTACCGTAGTACCTGGTAAATCCCGTGTAAGCTGCCTGAATGAAATTTCCCATCAGATAGCTTGTTGCGCTTGAATACTTTATATTGACCGAGCACCAGTTATAGATGGCTTCTGCCTTTTGGCGCGGTGTCATTGAGTCTGTGACGATTTTTGCGAGAAGCTTATCCGCAAGCTCATCGACCGTTTGGCGGCTGATTGCTCCGATCGTGACTCTTGCCGATACTGTTGCGGTATTTCCCGAGGAGTCGGAGGCTTGATAGGTTACATAATAGATGCCCGCAACGCTTGTGTTTACCTTAGACGCGTCAACGGTAACATTGACCTCTCCGTCACAGTTATCGGTTGCATAAACTCCGCTTCGGTAATATACCGTTTCGCCGAGGTTGTAAACAAGCGATTTCACACCGTGTATAACCGGTTTCTCGGTGTCTTTGATAACATACATTGATGTGCTGCAGCTTGTGAAGTTACCTGCCGCATCCGTTGCGATAACCGTTACGACCTGTTCACCGAGAAGCGATGTGTCGATCTCACTGCCAAGGGTGAATGTAACCTCGGATGCATCCTCACAGGTGTCAATGAAAACTGCCGCATCAGGCTCGGTGCCGCTGTATATCTGTACTGACTTAAGCGTTATAACCGGTGCGATCGTATCAATGACCGTCAAGCTTATCGGGAGTTTTGAATATTCGCCTTGAAGCTCGATTTTGTGTGTTCCGATCGGTAGCTCATTTACAAAAACATCATCGGGGAGATAGGGAACAAGGTTGGACGTTTCCGATTTTTGCGGAAGCTCTTTCACAAAAACCTCATTGGGAGTTCCCGCTTCAATGGTGTAGTCTGACTTGAAATCGTGAATATTCAACAGAGCCTTGAACCTTGCCGCATTGCCGTACTCATCCTCGAGAATCACGGTTACCACCTGCCATCCGACATTTTCAAAATCGGGTGACTCATGGAAATATGCCTTGAACTCTGATCTGTCGTAAGCATTTTTGATGAAATCCTCCGCTTCAAGCGTCTGACCGAGAAAAATATCAAAGGAAGCTGTTTCGGCGCTCGGAGCGATGGTATCGACTATGGTCAGATCGAAAAGGCAAGGTGTGCCGTCAAGGTTTCCTCTGACGCGATAAGTTCCGCATTCGCTGAAATTGACCGCTTCGAAGTCAAGCTCGCTCAGATGTCCGTGCTTCAGAAGCTCACTTGTGAGGTCGGCTTTTTTTGTTCCGAGCTCAATCTCGGGAGGTGTAAGCAGATCGGTTATTGCAAGCTCGGCAGTGCAGTTTGTTCTGTTGCCGAACTCATCGGTGACGCTTAATTTTACGGTCCCGCCGTTTTCATAATCGATCTTGCCGCGTATGGAATATGTAAGCTCGGTTTTATCCTCGGTGCTTCTGATGAAATCCTCGGCATAGACTTCTTCTGTTCCGCTTGGTATACAGAGAGTGTGTGTTTTAACCGTCGGAGCGGTACTGTCGCGAACCGAAAGAGTCGATCTTATCGGAATGAAACCGAAAAACTCGAGCTCAAGCGGATGCTTTCCGATAACGTCTGTGTCGATAACGTCAAGATCGGTTTTGATCTCGCACTTTGACGCAAGGAACGGCATATCACGAAGAGGCAGTGTGATTTCTTCACCGATCTCGGTTTCGTGAGGGAGCAGACCGTAAGCGATAAGGTTAACGACGGGAAGCAGGATGACGACGATCAATGCAAGCAGATAAAACAGTATCGGGTGCTTTTTTTCGTTTTCCGGGATGTAAGAAGTAACGCTTTGAGCACTGATGTCTGCGTTTTCGGACGGTTGATCTCCGGGTTCATCCTCCGGTTCAACCTCAGGCTCGTCGTCGGGTTCAATCTCGGGCTCGTCGCTTGTCTTGCTGTTCGGCTCATTAACCGTTTCGGCCTGCGAGCTGTTATTATCTTTAAGAGACGCCTTTGTTTCGGTCGCTTCGGAATTTATCTCGCCGGAAGCTTCCTTTTCAAGCTCGTCAAGCAGCTCGTCCGTAACCTTTTTCAGCGGATCGGCTTCGGTTTTCTTTGCCTCAGGCTTCGTTATCTCAGGCTTGTTGAGCACCTCACGAGCCTGCGCTTTAGCCTTTGCGGCTTTTCTTTTCTTGGCTGATGATTTTTTACTCATGAATCTGATTCCTGTGTTGTTTTATTCGGCATATTATCGCCGCTCTGGCACATATTGCCGTTTGGATCAACTCCGGCGATGCACATTACGCCAACGTCAAATGCATCGAGCGTCGGCCAGCTTGTCGGATCACCGTATGAGCCTCCGGAATGTCCCGTATAGAGCTCGTATGTACGCTCCTTCGGGGTGAGACGCTTTTCAACGAGTATCGCTGCAGCACCTGCACGTATACGTGTTACGTTTGTTGCACTCTCGACATTCTCGAGCCCTAAGGAACGGTAACCGCGTATCATAACGGTGCCGTCTGAGAAGAGCATGACAGTCGTCTGATTGCAGGCATCGATGTCAACAACATTTCGGTAAGGCTCAACGTCACACTGACCGCACGAATTGTAACCGACTGCGACCAGAGTTCCGTCTGTTTTGAGTCCCACCGTGAAACGCTGACCTGCCGCAACCGTGACGATATCGCTCCATTCGGAAACGTCACACTGACCGTATGTATTGTCGCCGAGTGCGCTGACTGTGCCGTCTGCATGGAGAAGGACTGCGTGATCCTTTCCGAGTGTGATATCAATAATATCGTCGTATTTGGGGATGGTATAAGGAACCTTTTCGCCCTTTAAGGGATGTGCACTGATGCTTCCGTCACTGTGAAGAACGAGACAGAGCTGTTCGTTCATGTCGATTGAAACTGCGTCTGTGATCTTCCCTCCGGGCAATTTGACCGTTCCATCGCTGATGCGGTAGATCTGTTCGTTCCATATTGCAATGGGCTGTGAATGATATGTACGCTTCTGCTCCTCTGTGAGCATGGGATAGATGATTGCAAGCTCTGCACGTACGCCGGCATCTCCGGGTGCGGTACCTGCCGTTACAGTGGTGATTCCCTCGGCTTCGGGGTAACGCTTTGAAAAATAGATGATACCCGCATTGTCATTGTTCAGAACGCAACGGTCTATTGCGGCACTGAGTGCATCGCTGTGAGATTTTTCAAAGGTCGTGATATTCGGCAGCTCGTCGATAAAGGATGAAGCACTTTCGTATTTGTGATTTGAAATATAATAGTTGAGTGCTTCTTCAAAGACAGTGTTTTCGTAATTATCCCTTGTTGCCGGATCGCGGATCTCGCTTGCTATTCTCAGCGCATTTGCAAAGTCGCCTCTGTTTTTCAGATTGTTACAGATTATTTGTATGATCGACGTGAACTTATCGTCATTATCCGTCTTTTTTATAACGCGAAATGCATTTTCGTTTATTTTTCCCGTGTTTACGTCAATAACAGCCGAGGTCGCATAGTCAATAACAAGATCGGTAAGCTCACTATTTGAGGAACCGTACGCATAAACATACGCCGTTTCAAGGTCGTTATTGCCGAGATAATACTCAACTGCCTTTTTGCATACGCGGTTCAGTACGCTGTCGTAATCCGAATCGTACGCGATCTTATAGGCTTCGTTAAAGCGCTGCTCCTTAATAAGCATATCGGCAGAATTTTTGACTCCGAGATAACGGTAAAGCGCTATACCGCCCACGATCTCCACCGCGAACATCACAACCATTGCCGCGAGGATCACAATAAGACGGCGACGCTTCTTTTCGGGAGAAAGCTGAGATTTTTTCTTTTTTTCGGTTGCTTTCTGTACGTCTGCTTCGGGCAGGATCGATGGGATATCGGTCTGAACTGAAGTGGGCTCGGGTTGCGGTGCCTTTTTCGTTTTCGGACGGCGGATCAGACGGAACTGTGAGGAATCGAACTCTAAAATCTGACCGCTTGAAAGCGTGATCTCGGAGATGTATGCACAGCAACCATCCGTTGTCAGATGAGATGGGACGCTGCCGAGTATTGTGATAAGCTCGCTTGAATTGAGATCGTCGTCCTCGTAAACATATTTGCTGAATTTATGTTCCTCATCCGGCACATATATCGGCAGGGACGAAAAACGGTATCTGAAGGTGAAGCTCTTTATGCTGACCGAGAGATCACGCTTTATAACAATACGCATCGTGTCCTGCTCCCCCGAGGATTTTATGAGCGCGATGGAATGTATCCATGCAGGTGTTTTCAGCTCGGGACCAAGCATCGGTACGGGGAGGAGAACTGTGTTTTCACTTGCTGTGATTTTGTCTGTTTTACTCATGTTGACCTCCCTCATTTAAGAATTTCGGTTTCTGCGGGAACAAGCGGAATCGTATCAATCGGATGGTCTGTCGGCAGATAGTTCCTTGTGTTGACACACTGGAAATGCCACCATTCGGAATTGATGTATGTAAAACCGCAGGAGGTCATAACGTCTGTCATATAATCCATGTTGCGGCGCTGAACCTCGCTCATTGAAGTGCTGTTTCTGGCTGATTCAACAGTGAAGGTGTGCATTGGAGTCGGCATATCGAGCTCTTTTCCGGTTTCATTATCTATGAGAGAGATGTCAAGCGCAGTACCGCGGTCATGTATACCGCCCATTCCTCGTTTGGGATCGGCAACCCACTTATGCACCTGCACAACGTCAAACCAACGCTGCTGGACCGATGTCGGACGGTAAGCATCGTATATTACAACTGTATAACCGTCGTTTCTGAAGATCTCTATTGCTTTGACGAGCTTTTGCAGAGTGTCGTACTGGATCAGGCAGAGATTACGCGCATAGAAGGGTTCACCGATGGATGTATCGTCAGTCGAGAGCTTCATTGAAACCTTGACGTCGTATCTTGCAAGATCAATACCGTCGTTCGAGGGATCGGTGGACTCATAAACCTTGAGATATTTGCGGATATCGACAAGATGAGAATATGCACTGACCAGATTTCCCGCATTGTCGGGAGCGAGACCTGTTTCGATCGGTACCTCGGCATAAAGTGAGCTATCGCTGTTTATTGTGTGGAGAAAACCGTCCTTGGCGTATCCGAGCAGGATCTTGCCAGATGAATATACGGTTGCCCAGGAGCTGCCTTCTTCGGGCTCGATCAGATATACACGCTGTCCCTTTTTCAAGGAGTCGTACGGTGTGTCGTCTGTTCTGGTTCTGTATATCGGCATATCCTCGATGAGCGTCATCGGAAAATATGTCGCATCGGACGGAATACAGTTTTCCTCCTTATTTGCGCTCGGAACTATGGCCGCACCAAGCTCACCGAAACCGAATGCTTCGGCAGGAAACTCGATTCCGACGTGTGCTTTTACGTCAAAATCCTCATATACGTGATTTTTTGCTTCCGGAGAAACAGCACAGGATGACATTAATGTGCAGTTTAATGTGAGAGCCGAAAAAAGCATAAGCGAAACGGCTCGGCTGTTCTTTTTCATAGAACGTGATTCACTCCTTGTTGGCTGTGTTTGTTGTGGGATCGTCACTCGGCTTGAGTGTGTTTATATATCGTTCGGCTATTTGGACGATGACGTAATCTGCCGTATCGTAGTTGTCAAGACTGTACGGTGTGCTGCGGCTGAAGGTTGACGTTTCGGTGACTGAAGCGAAAAACGGTATCATCGCATTTGCAAATGAGTCACGGAACATAATAAGCTTACCCGTGCCGTCAGTACCGTTTGCGATTATTTCGTTTGCCATCATATTAGAATATGCTTTTTTGAAAGTGAATTTGCCGCCAAAGTTATATTCCGTGTTGTTATCGTACATTTCACGCTCCGGGAAAAGAAGCGCATCAAGGTCACCGGGGAAATCGGTCACCTCCACCTTGCCGTACTCGGAAAAATCGTCAATCGGCATTGAGAGCTTATCCGCAATTGCTTCGATGGCGATACGTGCACCCTCCGCGTTCCAGTGTGTGTCACGCTTATGGTAAACAAGCTGCTCATTTTTTGCCTCGATAAGGATCGGACGCAGATCGAGATAGGGAACTCCTCGCTCATCAAGTGCGCTGTATAAGCGGTCGAGGTTGCGTCCGTCTGTGTTCATGATATAACGCGACGGCATCATTTCGGGATAGATGCTGTTTTTGTTTGGAGCGCAGACGAAAAGGAATTTTGCACCTTTCCGGGTTGATTCGTTGTATAATTCAAGCAGGAAATCTGCGGCGATGTTTATATCCTCATCGCTCATACGTGATCTGCCCATATAGTCATCGAGTGTTTCGCCGAAAAAGAGGAAACCGTCCTTGCCGATTACGACCTGATCGTTGCCCTCGGAAAACACAGCGGTTTTGATTGCCGAAAAAATATCGACCACCTTGTTTCTGTATGCGAAGCTCTTGGCGAAATATTTTTCAAATTCAAGTCCGAATTTTGAGTTGATCGATACGCCCTGCTCCTCGGTCAGAAGCTTCGGCATCTCGACGCCCTCGGCTGAACTTGACGTATTTGCCGCACCTGGGATCATCATGCCGAGCGAAAAGAATGCGCAGGGTATAAGGATGAGCGCACAGTAAATAACGAGCATTATTTTTTTCATGTTGCGCCTCCTCAGAAGTTATAGTAAATGAACGGATTGAACGAGGTTGAAGCGAGTGTCATCACGCAGAGTGCGAATAAGGGAAGCGTGATAACATAGCTTGCGGTGTCACCAATGGTGGCAAGTGTCTGATTTTTCGAAAGAAGCTTTTTAACAGTCGGAACCACGGGCAGAGAGAATACAATGCCGAATACGAGCATCATAATCGTATAGGGTGAGAAAAGGTAAAGTGCGTCTGCCGCTCCGCCGACGAATGAGAACATTCTTCCGATATAGTTTACGGCAAAGCCCATGCTCGGAGAATTGAATACTACAAATCCGAGGCAGACGGCAAGTAATGTGTATATATGGAAGAACGGCTTGAGAAGCGGTTTTTTTGTCCATTTTTCGGCGCCGGTGAACTGTTCGAGCATCATGAGAAGTCCTTGCCACATACCCCAGACGATAAATGTGAAGTTAGCACCGTGCCAGAGTCCCGTCAGGAAAAATACAGCGAGACGGTTTATAACGGTGCGAGCCTTGCCGTGACGGTTACCGCCGAGAGGGAAGTAGACATATTCGCGGAACCAGGACGTGAGCGAAATGTGCCAGCGTTTCCAGAAATCGCGGATCGAGACGGAACAGTAAGGGTAATTGAAGTTTTCGAGCAGTGAAAAACCGAACATGGAAGCAAGACCGATAGCCATGTCCGAGTAACCCGAGAAGTCAAAATAAAGCTGGATACAGTAACATATCGCACCCGACCAGGCAAGAAGCGAGGACGGTGACTCTGCTCCGAAGGCTGCTACGGCAACGACAGCGGCAGTGTTCGATATGAGTACCTTTTTTGAAAGACCGTAAATGAAACGGCGTATACCGAGAGCTGTTCCGTTTATTGTGACGGAGCGATTGGCAATTTGTTCCTTGATATCGTCGTATTTTACAATCGGTCCTGCGATAAGCTGAGGGAAGAATGAGATATAGAGAAGCAGGTCGCCGAAGCTTTTCTGCGCCTCGGTTTTGCCACGTTTTACGTCAACAACATATGAAAGCACCTGGAAAGTATAGAACGAAATGCCGACGGGAATCGAATCCACGGCAACGCTGAAGTCGGTGGAAAACGCCGAGTTGACAAGTGAGAGCAGCCACGGTACATATTTGAAAAAGGCAAGGGCTGCAAGGTTAGCAGCGACACATACCGTGCATATGACCGACTGTGTTGCCTCTTTTTGTTTTACCATAATGAGAGTCATAGCCCAGTTAAAGAGGACGGAGCCGAGCATTAAAAATATGTATATAGGCTCACCGTAAGCATAAAAGAGAAGACTTGCCGCAGCGAGCAGAATGTTGCGTGCCTTGATAAAGCGTGCGGGAATAAGCGTATGCAAAAGCCAGACCGCAGGCAGAAACATAAAAAGAAAGACGGTTGATGAAAAAACCATGTAAACCTCGCAAATAATTAATTTATATTTGGTATGAATAATTTACAAGTAAAGTGCATATAATTAGACAGTATATATTATATCACCAAAATGTTAGCAATGCAATATATAATTATGAAATAATTTGCTTTGCCCGGGAAAATATTTTTGTTAATTTGCAAAAAGGGCTTGACAAAGGGATGTGGTTGTGATATAATATATGGGCGGTCAAGAGAAGGACCGTCCAAAATAAGGTAACGGAAAATGCCGGAGTGGCGGAATTGGCAGACGCCCGGGACTTAAAATCCCGTGAGACCAAATCTCGTACCGGTTCGAGCCCGGTTTCCGGCACCAATATATCGCGGAGTGGAGCAGTCCGGTAGCTCGTCGGGCTCATAACCCGAAGGTCGTAGGTTCAAATCCTGCCTCCGCAACCATAAGCAAAGCCTTGGAATGTCAGTTGTTCCAAGGCTTTTTTCTTGCTTTGAGAGACTTTATCTTAAAACCGTGATTGGTATTGGTGGATTTGATAACGCATACCTAAACAAATATGCATAGCTTTTGGCAGAAAACCATTAGCTGTGCATTTTTATTTTTGTACAATCATGTGTATGTTTTTTCTCATTACAGCTCCTATGATTACTTGATATATATGATGTAAATTTTTTTGCAAATTTGGTTATTTTGATTATTGTGTTAAATATTATAACATATACAAATCACATTTATTAAGTTAAAATTTATGTGGGGTGATTTTTTTGAAGGAAAAACTTATTTTAAATAGAAAATTCAAGGGTGAGGATGGATTCAAGACTTTTTCGATCAGGATCAAGGATGAAACCGTATATCAACTTGACGAGCTTGCTGCAAAAACAAATCGCTCAAGAAACGAGCTTATTGGAATTTTACTTGAATTTGCTATTGCTAACTGTGAAGTTAAGTAGTTATTAACTATTCGCAAATCATGATATAATAACTTAATTTTAAAAATCAACTTTATCAGAGAGGTGATATTTTGTGTCGATAGTTTCTCTGTCGTTTTTGTTGTTCTTAGCTATCTCCCTTTTGCTATACTATATTTTGCCTAAAAAAACACAACCGTATGCGCTTCTTGCTGCAAGCACCGTTTTTTATGCCTTATCGGGAATCGGTAATCTTATCATTGTTACTGTAACAATGGCAGCAGTATACTTCTTTTCTCGGCTTATGCAGAAAAATCTTGACGAGACGGAATTGCTTACCAAGGATCTCGACCGTAAACAGGCAAGAGCCATAAAGGATGAAATGAAACGAAAACGCAAGAAGTATCTGGTGTGGTCTTTGGTTACGATCATTGGAGTTCTTGCGGTTTTGAAATATACCAACTTCGTAATTGCCAATATAAACGATATTTTGGGGATTATGCATCTTGGAAAGATAAGAGGGCTTGATTTGGTGATTCCTCTCGGTATTTCCTTCTATTCATTCATGATGATCTCCTATATAACCGATCTATATCACGGAAAAATATCTGCCGAGAAAAATTTCTTTAAATATGCGGCATATGTGCTTTATTTTCCTCACGTGATGCAAGGTCCTATTGCACGTCACAATATTGTTGCTCCACAGCTATACGCAGAGCACAAGTTTGACTATGATATGTTTACAAAGGGCTTATGGCTGATGCTGTGGGGATATTTCAAAAAGACCATAATTGCCGATGGATTTGCTGTTTTCACAGATGTTATATTTAACGGTTGGGATAAATACCACGGTGTAATATTTATTGTTGCCGGTATTATGTATTCTGTGCAGATATACTGTGATTTCTCGGGCTGTATGGATATTGTTCGCGGTGCATCGGAATGTTTTGGAATTAAACTCTCCCAAAACTTTGAACGCCCGTATTTTTCTCAGTCTTTGCCCGAATTCTGGCGCAGATGGCATATTTCATTGGGCGCGTTTTTTAAAGACTATATCTTTTATCCCGTTTCCACTTCAAAAATTTTTCTTAAAATAAACACAGGGGCTCGTAAAATTTTCGGCAGTGAGGTCGGCAGATCCATTGCGTCTTCAGTCCCGATCCTTTCGGTCTGGATTCTCACCGGACTTTGGCATGGTCCCAGTTGGAATTTTATTTGCTGGGGACTTTTCCACGGAATCCTGATTTCACTTTCCACCGCTTTTGAACAGCCGATTGAAAAGCTATCTGATAAATTACATATAAAACGGGATTGCTTCAGCTTCAGTCTTATTCGAATCTTCCGTACATTCTTCTTGTGCGTTATTGGCAGAATAATCTTTATTGCACCAAGCATAAAAGCCTCGCTCACAATGCTTAAAAGCTCTTTGAGCTTATCAATAAGCCTTCCCAATATCTATGATTTCTGCGAAACCAAGTGGCATTTTCTGCAGTTAGGGCTTACGCTTGTGATCAGCTGCGTAATACTTTTCTTCGTATCTTTAGCACAAGAGCTTATGAAAAAATCGGGAAGCACGATGACTGTAAGAGATTGGTTGGCAAAGCAAAATATCTGGTTCCGTTGGATGATACTGCTTGCCGGTTTATGTGCCGTGTTTATCCTCGGCAACTATGGCGCCGGAGCCGGACGTTCCTTTATTTACGAGCAGTTTTGATTGTAAGGGGGATACATATGAAAATTGCAATTAAAAGAATAGTATCAGCTATACTGTTTTTTGTCATATTCTTTGCTGTAATTATGTATGCCGGCATTATTGGACGGCCTTACTACAATGGTGCTTATAACTATGATATTTGGCAGTATTTTTATGCTGAAGATGATAACACGCATAATGTGATCAACATCGGCTCAAGCGCTATATACAGATATTGGGCCCCGATGGTTGCATACGATGAGCAGGGTTTCACCTCTTTCACTATTGGTACTACGAGACAAGCATTCGATGCTGTTCCTTATATAATAGAAGAGGTTATGAAAACTCAAAATCCGGACTTGATCGTGGTGGAAACCAGATCGCTGATCAACGAAAGAATCAATATAATTGATGACACTGAAAACGCCAACCCTGATATGCGAAGCTGGGAGCTTGGTGTTCTTGCAGGCGGAATGAACTATTCTTCAACGCGGTATAACATGATTCACGAGCTGTATATAGACACAGAGGGGGACTGTGAACTTTATTGGCATATTCCTATTCTGAAATATCATTCGCTTGAATACTCTCTGCCGCTGACAGAACGTTTAGCGCGAATCCGTAACGGAAAAGACCCACTTAAATCCACATACCTTGTCAGCAATGTCTCAGCCATCACAGAAAACAGTGCAAAAAAACAGCTTGACGGTCAATATTATTTAACCGATTCCGATAAAGCGTCTATAGATAGAATCGTGAAAACCGCAAAGGATCATGACGTTGACCTTCTTTTTGTTTCCACTCCGTACTTGATGGACAAACGCCATGCCTCTATGCAGCAGAGCTTTGAAGACTATATCTTGGAAAAGAACTATTCTTTTATTGATCTGAATGATTACATAGATGATATCGGTCTTGATATGAAAACCGACTTTTATAATTCTACCCATACCAATGTGGTGGGAGCTGAAAAGGTTACAAGCTTTTTGGCGAAATATCTTGCAGACAATTACAAATTCGATAATGTAACCCTCTCCGAAAAGCAGATTAAGGAATGGAATATAAGCTGCGAAAAATGGGCTGCGGAAAGCGAAAAACTGAAAAAACAATGGGCGGAAAATTGCTTGGATGCAAACACAGCGCCTGTTGAGTATAATGATTAGGATAACCCTTTCTCGCGTTTGAAACAAATTTTACGGAGGTTTTTGGAATGACAAAATCGACTGCTAAAAAGGGAATTTTTAATTGGATACATATTTTAATCGGTCCGATTTTAATGTTACTGTGTGCATTGTTGTTGCCTGAGAGCATATTCCCCTCTTTTGATACCCGTTGTGCTATCGGCACCGTAGCCTGGATGGCTTATTGGTGGATTACGGGTCCTATTGATTACGCTGTCACCGCTTTTCTTCCGATTGTGATAAATGCTCTGTTTTCCATTGTTGATATGAGCTCTATCATATCCCAGTATGCATCTGAAACAATAATACTTCTTCTCGGAGCTTCAATACTGACTGCGTCCTGGGAGATCGTCGGTCTCGATAAACGAATCTCCGCTACATTTTTAGGACTTTTGGGAACGTCACTCACCTCGCATATTATTTTCTGGTTCTTGCTTTCCACCTTGCTTTCGACGGTACTTCCCAATGCTGTTGTTTGTGCAACGATCACCCCCATTGCAGTTTCAATGCTGAAATATGTTGGAATCAAAGATATTTCAAAAAGCGATATAGGTTCACTTATTTTAATGACAATTGCCTGGGGAGCAGGAATGGGCGGACTTGCTTCACCTTTGGGCGGAGCGATGAATCTTATTGTTGTAGACTATTTGGAAGAGCTCACACAAGCCGAATATATGTATACAGACTGGGTAATAAAATTCCTGCCTATAATGGTTACCCTTATCGTTTCCAATATAGTCTATCTTCTGCTCATCAAGCCGCGCAATGTAAAGCTTGAGGGTTCAAATGAATACTTTGCGAAGATGCGAAGTGAAATGGGTAAAATGAGCATACAGGAGATCATTTGCCTGATCTTGTTTGTTTTAGCTGCACTGCTTTCTTTTGCAAGAGAATTGCATGCCGATATTTTCCCGAATCTTAAACCTGCATACATATTTATAATTTGTGCCGTTATTTCGTTCCTCATAAAAGATAAAAACGGCGAAAAGCTAATGAAATGGAATCAGGTTCAGACAAAAATAGTATGGTCACTTATGTATGTTTTTGCAGGTGGACTCGCTGCCGGCAAGCTTCTTACCGGTTCCGGTGCCGATAAATGCGTTGGCGATTTGATTTCAAACGCAGGCTTGACGGGTGGATTTATAACTATATTGGTTATAGTTGCCATTACAATAATTCTTTCGGATGTGACATCCAACACTGCAACTGCTGCTGTTGCTATCCCAATTGTTATAGCTGTTGTTAACGGTATGGGACAAAATCCTATTCCATATGTGTTTATTGCAACTATTGGCGTTAATCTTTCTTATACACTACCGACTTCTGTACGTTCTATTCCCGTCGGTTACGGTATGAAGCCATCCTTTATGTTTAAAAAAGGATTGATTCTTACTGTTATAGTGTTAGTACTTATGACCGTTCTTTCGTGGTTGTTAATGAATATAGGATGGTTTGATCTGTAATGGAGGACTTTATGAAAAACGGAACTATTCTTGAATACATAGCAGGCTATGCTGACTCACAGCCCGATAAGCTTGCCGTTTGCGAGCTTCGCCGCAGTGTGACCTATAAAGAGTATTGGACTAATATCAGAAAGACGGCAACGGCACTTGCTTCTATAGGGATTAAAAAGGGTGATCATATTGTTATCAGAAATCTCCAGAACATAGATTTTTTGACGGTGTTTTCAGCAATACAGTACATCGGTGCAGTGCCTGTTCCGCTTGAGAAAAATCTTGGTACAGACCGTATGGGCGAAATTGCCGGTGCTGCCGATGCTAAAACTATAATAAACGATGAGTGTGTGGAACATTTCAACTTTATTGACATAAAGCACTTATGCAAAACGGCAATGGAGCTTGATGAATATGAAACCGAATTTCCAAAGGCACAGGATCGTTCTATGCTGCTGTATACCACCGGTACAACAGGTGTTTCAAAGGGAGTTATGATAAAGCACATTAACGATGTTGCTATTGCAGAAAACGTAATTTGCGGAACCGAGATGAAAAAGGACAATGTGGAAATTATTCCCATGCCTCTTAACCACTCATTTGCAGTTCGACGTTACCAATCAAACATGGTCAACGGCAGCACGGTTTGTCTTATGGACGGTGTTGCATTTATAGGTGTTTTATGGAAGCTTATGGATAAATATCGCGGAACGGCTTTGGCGTTAGCTCCTGCATCTTTAAATATGATATTCAAATTATCAGACGACAGACTTGCCGCCTACAAAGACCAAATAGACTACATTCAGTTGGGCTCTGCACCTCTCCAGGAACACGATAAGCAAAGACTTATCGAGCTTCTTCCCGATAAGCGTATGTATAACCTTTACGGTTCTACCGAGGCCGGCTGCTCGTGTATTTTGAACTTTAACAGCCCTGACAATAAAAACGGATGTGTGGGATATCCTACAGTAAATTCACGTGTTCGTTTTATAGATGCTGCGGGCAATATAACAGATGCCGCAACGGAAGATAATCCCTGCCAACTGCTTTGGGGCGGAGATATTGTTATGGAAGGATACTATAACGCTCCCGAGATGACAGCAGAAACCTTATGTGACGGCTACGTGAAAACAAATGACCTTGCTTACCTTGACGAAAAAGGACGCTGTATTCTTGTGGGAAGAATAGATGATGTTATTAACTTTGGAGGAAACAAAATTTCTCCCGGTGAAGTTGAGGACTGTGCGATGGATTATCCCCATATATCCGAATGTGCATATTCTTCTCGTCCCGATGAAATAACAGGTGAAGCTCCGGTTATGCTTGTTATACCGAAAGAGGGTTACACTCGGGAAGAATTTGAAATGTTTCTCAGTGAAAGGCTCGAAGGCTATAAAGTGCCAAAAGAGATTATTACCGTAACTTCGTTACCCAAGACCTTTAACGGCAAGCTTTTGCGCAGAGAGGTCAAAAAAATAATCAAACAAATATATGAAGGAGAACAAATTTAAAATGGACGAACTTATTGCATTACTTAAAAAGGTTAAACCCAATGTTGATTTCGAGAACGAAGACGGATTGGTAGACAGAGGCATACTTGATTCTCTTGACGTTATTTCCATCATTGCCGAAATTTCAGATAAATACGGCATTGCAATTCCAAATGACGAAATCATTCCCGATAACTTCAATTCAGCCGAAGCACTTAAAGAGTTGCTTGACGATCTTATGTAATAACAAAATTAAACAGGAGCCGACATCAGAACAGCTTAACTTGACTGTTGTAGATTGACTCCTGTTTTTTTATTTTCCTGAGCTCACCGTACCGATTTCTCATATTCCTTCGGAGTTTTGCCCATGTAGCTTTTGAAGGCGGCTAAAAAACCGTTGTACGAAGTGTATCCGCAGCTGTATGCAATTTCGTTCAGCGTTAGGTCGTGCTGCTTTATAAGCATACAGGCGTGTTCGATACGCTGCTTCATAAGTGTCTTTTTGAAGCCCTCGTCGAAAACCTTTTTTACGATTCTGTGAGTGTGCGGTATCGATAAACACAGCTCCTTTGTAAGATCCTCTATACTGATATTTTCATTGAATCTATATTGAAAAAAATGCTCAACGCAGTCCCTTTGCTTAAAGCTGTTTTCACTTTCCGATATGCCGCGGACGGTCTGTTCTCTGTAAGCAGGGTGGTGCTCCTTTATACGTTTTGCGAGCGTTATAAAAAAGATCGACAGCAATGCCTTGTATATATGCTCGTTCTCACTCGAAAATTGCTCGGTGAGAAGCTTTTGTATGATGGATAAAAGCTCGGTGTCGTTTATGATAAAATATTCACTGACCGATTTGAAAATGTTACTGTAATACACGTATTCCGAAAAGCTTTTTGGGCTTCGGTTACAGGTGAAATTCTGCGTCAGGCTGAACGAGAAATTTGTCTTTTTGAGCGTATCACTGCAAATTTTCGGGTAATGACTTGATCCCGGAGCGAGCAGGCATATGTCTCCCGTGTTTATCTCGACATCTTTTCCGCCGATTTCGATCAGAGCATTACCGTTTAATATTATATGAATCTCACTGTCCACGTGGAAATGCGTAGTATCATGCCACTTATTTGTCGGAGATAATTTTTGAAAATCAATGTCAACGGTGAACAGGGCATCTCCGAGGGCAGCTTCCAGCTTCGTCACACATATCACGCTCCTTTTTTTCAATTATATCAGAATTTAAGCAAAAAATCAATATAAATCCAAAAAATCGATCATTTTTTCTTAAAAAAACGAATAAAATGCTCGTTGTAATATCACAGATTTTCCTATATAATAAAATAAAAAACAAACCAAGGAGAATCAGTTATGAGATCTTTTGAAAAAAGCAATGCACTCATTGAAAGAGAGAAGAAGGTAGCTCCTCTCGCGGCACAGACCTTCAGTAAGAGCTATCGTTATTTCATGCCCGGCGCGGCACCTATGTTTATCGATCATGCGGAAGGCGCAAGAGTATACGACGTTGACGGAAACGAATTTATCGACTTTATCTGCTGCCTCGGCCCGATCACTCTCGGTTACAATTATCCCGCAGTAAACAAGGCTGTTATGGAACAGCTTAACAAGGGTATCATTTTCTCAACTCAGGCTCCCGTTGAGTGTGAGCTCGCAGAAAAGCTCGTTGAAGTTATCCCCTGTGCAGAGATGGTAAAGTTCGTTAAAAACGGAAGTGACGCTACAACTGCTGCAATCAGACTTGCAAGAGCATACACCGGACGTGAGCGCGTTGCAATGTGCGGTTACCACGGTATGCACGACTGGTCGATCGGTGCTTCTGCAAACAACAAGGGTGTACCGAAGGCAGTTTGTGAGCTTACCAAGACCTTCAAGTATAACGATATCGCTTCGCTTGAAAATCTTCTCGCTGCACATCCCGGCGAATATGCTGCTGTTATTATGGAGCCGATCCAGTCAAACGGCACAACCAAGGAATATCTCCAGGCTGTGATCGATACCGCACACAAGCATGGTGCTGTTGCAATCTTCGACGAGGTTGTAAGCGGCTTCAGATATGCAATCGGCGGTGCAAGCGAATATTACGGTGTAACTCCCGATATGGCATCCTACGGTAAGGGCTGTGCAAACGGTATGTCGCTCTCGTTCGTTGCAGGTAAGAGAGAGATCATCAGCCTTATTGAGCAGGGTGTATTCGTTTCAATGACCTTCGGCGGCGATGCAATTTCTATGGCAGGCGCACTTGCAACCATTAAGGAAATGCAGGAAAAGGACGTTATGGGACACGCTTGGAAGCTCGGTACAATGATTCTCGAGGGACTCAAGGAGAGAGTTGAAAAGCACGGCGTCGGTGCGGCTGTTTCGGTCAGTGGTCTTGCGGCTCACTGCGGTGTTGCATTCGATGATGTCGGTTCGCTTAACTATCTTGATATTCATTCTATTTATGCGAAGAATATGCTCGAAAACGGCATCCTCTGCCAGGCAATCACAAACATTTCGTTCTCACACACCGAGGACGATGTTAAGAAGTTCCTTGATGCGGCTGACTGTGCATTCGCAGAGATCAGAAAAGCGATCGACAAGGACAGCGTTGACGGAATCCTTTCCGAGGGCGCAAGAGTAAATCCTGTTTTCAAGAGAAACATCAAATAAGCTTACATAAGTTATACACAAGCCTTGGTATTACGGTGCCGAGGCTTTTTTGTTGTAACGGGGAATAAAACAACGCTCCTCACCGTAATTTTGATGGGGAGCGTCAAGCGGGGGTATTGACGAGAAATGTGATTAATTTATAAGTATTACTTCGATTTTTTGGTCAGCTCCATGATCTCTTCCTTATTATCGAGGAAGCCGAGGATGCCGATTCCGAGATGGGCAATGATACCGAGTATTGCACCGATTCCGATGCTTGAGGACACATCTGCATATTCACTGTCAAACGCACTTGCCACACTTGAAGCCGTAAGCAATGAAATCACGGTTATGATTATGCAAACAACCGGCACTGCGAGAGTGAGTATCTTCTTATAAGGCTTGAGCTGAGGCAGATACTCGGAAATGGCGAGTGCTATCGGACCGAGGATCAGCAGGATCGGGTAGTATCTCGAGAAGGCGATCGTGAATCCGGTGACAGACTGGGAAGAATCGGCATATTCGTTTTCCGCAGTGATCGTTGCCATTGGCAGAAACAGAGAGATAAGTGCGAGGGCACAAAGAGCAATGATGATATAATTTTTGTATTTTTTAATAAGTTCCATAATTGATTTTCCTCCGTAATGAATGAATATTAATTAGCCTAAAAGTGCACCGAGTAAACCGCCGCCGCTTGATTTTGCATCTTTATCTGTGCTGCTGCCGTTATTGGCTGTTTGAGGTGAACTCTTCTTTGTTCCGGCTACAGGGCTTACCCAAACCTTTCCCGTGCCTCTGTAAACGTTAACAAGTCCCTCACCGCTTGCAAGCGAGCCAAGCAGACTCTTTGTGGTCTTTTCAACTGTCAGCTTAAGTGAACCGCTCCAGCAGACTGCCATGTTTCCATCAATTTTCAGTACATCGTCCTGCAAATTAATTTCAATAAGTTCTTCAAACGGCACATAGCTTTCAAGTGCAACAGCGCCCGAACCCGTGAAGCAGAGATTGTAAAGTCCCTCTCCGCTCAGAAGTGTGGTTGCCACGTCATTTGATATTTCAACGACGTTATGCTGAACACTTCCTTCGCTTGCCAAAAACATACCGTCCTCAATAACAAGGCCGCCGGCTCCCCATGCGCTGACATCCTGAAGTATGATGTGCTTGTATGTCGGCTCGAGAATAACCTGTCCGACACCGGAATATTCGGGCTTCACCGCGGATTCGCTTGTTACTGCCGCCTTGAGCATTGAACCGAGGAAGCCCTTTGCTCCTGTGACGCCGGTTGCCATTTCTATATTACCGAGCATCATCTGCATTGCGCCTGCCTGGGTTTTAACCGTGTTGCTTCCGTTAAGCTCGATCTCAACCTGTCTCAACTTGACATTCATCTGCGAGAGAAAATATTCGTTCTGTGCAGTTAAATGACTGACGCTGAGATCCTTCTGGTGCTCAATAACCTTGAAGCTTCCGAGTGATGAGATGACCTTACGATTGTCGTTGATCCAGTTGCCCATTTGAATTGCCATTGTAGTTCTCCTTTAATGTAATAAAAATATTTTTTGTGTTACTCCACATCCGCCAATCTCTCGCGTATCATACGCCGTATTGTCTTTTCCGAATAACCGTATTTTTTTGATAATTCACGGATATTCGTGCCGTCATATTCCTTGATGATACTGCTCCCGATGCGTTTGGAGTTGAATAAATGCACGGGGAAGGTTATCTGCTGACCTTTGAACAACCGGTAGATTTTTATTGCCGCATCAAGTCCCATTTCAGAGCAGATTTCTTTGTAGACTTCATTAAAGAGCTCTGATTCTTTGGAATTGTCCATCGTCATCACTGCCTTTCTCATGCTTTACCATTTTAACATATTTTTCCGTGACATTCAAATCCCACAGTCCTTGCGTTTGTCCCTGAATCGGGCAAAAAACTCTTTTTCGGGATGGGAGTGATTGACATATATAATCGATTGTGTTATAATAATTATGTGGTACAATAGCAGCGATTCCGTGATATTCATTTCATGCGGCTTAATTCAGGAATGAACGCGTGAAAAATCGATAAAATATAAATATAAAAAAATAAACGCAAAAGGAGATATAAAAATGGCTGTTATCAGTGTAAACAAAACTAATTTCGATTCGATCAAAGGAAGCGATAAGCCCGTGCTGCTCGATTTTTATGCGGAATGGTGCGGTCCTTGCCGTATGGTTTCGCCTCTTGTTGACGAGATCGCCGAGGAGCGTGACGATATCGTTGTCGGAAAGATCAATGTTGACGATGAGCCGGAAATCGCAGGCGAGTTTGGCGTTATGAGCATTCCGACGCTCGTTGTTCTTAAAAATGGTAAGGTTGCAAATCAGGCTGTCGGTGCAATGCCGAAGGTGCAGATTCTTGCGCTCTTAGAGGATTGACTTGGCGAGACGTTTTATCCGCTTCGTTCAGCTTCCGGTATTACCTCTATTGCAAAACGATTAAAGGAGAACCGTAATGGAGCATATTTATAATATGATAATCATCGGCGGCGGTCCGGCGGGATATACTGCGGCACTTTATGCATCACGTGCCGGACTTGATACACTCGTTATAGAAAAAATGTCGGTCGGCGGTCAGATGGCGCTCACGGGGACTATAGACAATTATCCCGGCTTTGATGAGGGTGTTGACGGCTTCACACTCGGTATGAAAATGCAGGCAGGTGCCGAGCGTTTCGGTTCAAAGACGGAGTATACCTCGGTTGAGAGAGTGGAGCTTTCAGGGAAGATAAAACGGATTTTCACTGCATCGGGAGAGCTTTCGGCATACACCGTGGTTATTGCTACAGGTGCAAATCCAAGGGAGCTTGGTCTTGACGGCGACAAATCACTTATCGGCAAGGGACTTCACTACTGTGCACACTGTGACGGACGGTTTTACAAAGACAAAACGGTTGCCGTTGTCGGCGGCGGAAACAGTGCCGCGGCGGATGCACTTTATCTTTCGCATCTTGCAAAAAAGGTTTATCTGATACATCGCAGAGATAATTTGAGAGCGACTAAAATATATCATGCACCGCTTATTAAAGCTGAAAATGTCGAATTTATATGGGATAGTGCCGTTTATGATTATATCGTTGACGGGAAGCTTACCGGCGCGAAGCTGAAGAATCTCAAGAGCGGTGAGGAAAAAGAACTTCATTTTGACGGATTGTTTGTCAGTATCGGACGAAAACCTGCATCGGAGCTTTTTTCGGATGAGCTTATTCTCGACGAAAACGGTTACATCGTGGCAGACGAAACGACAAGGACAAATATCGAGGGTGTTTACGCTGTCGGCGACGTCAGGACAAAGCCACTGCGTCAGGTTGTGACTGCCGTTAGTGACGGTGCTGTCGCGGTTCATTTCGCAGAGGAATATCTGGCGGGATTGGATTTATAAAATTACTAAGAGAGAACTGTTTTTTCAGGCACGTTTTTGGTGTCGTGGGGCAGTTCTTTTTGTTTTAACAATATTGAAATAAATGTTGCATTTTCTGAAAAAATTTGCTATAATAATAAAATAGGGATATTATTATGGATAGTTTTTGTATAATATTGGAATTTATATAATTTATATACATTTAAAGGGGAAGACTTATGAATCAGGGGAATCCGGTTTTGGTCATGGATATGTCGGGCGACGTATTCACCTTGAAAATTGAATATATAACCGATAATGCCATTCCGGAAACTCTTAACGGTGAAAGCGGTTTTCATGTTTACCGAGTCAGAATGATGACCGAGCTGCTTCTGCGTCAGCTTGTCGAAGACGGTACTGTGCATGAGCTTGGCGAAGAGCATATAAACGCCATAGCCATAGCGTCATCGCTTCATGACATCGGAAAATCGCAGATCCCGAAAAGTATTCTCGATTACCCGGGAAAGCTCTCGCCGCTTGAATACGATATCGTTAAAAAGCACTCGGTATTCGGCGAGAATATAATAAACGAAACCGATTTTGGTGATATCGATCCGCTTATTAAAAAATATGCCGCCGAGATCGCACGAGCTCACCATGAACGTATTGACGGCACGGGTTATCCGGACGGTGCTCGCGGTGATGATGTTCCGATCAGTGCACAGGTCGTTGCGCTTGCCTATTCCTATGATGCACTCACAAGCTCACGAAGCTATAAGGAAGCGATTTCACAGGATGCCGCGGTGCAGATGATATCAAGCGGTATGTGCGGAGTTTTTGACGAGACCTTGCTTGATGCGCTTATGAAGGTTGTCAATCACAAAACTCTTGTGTCCCTGCGTGAAAAGCTTGATCTTCGACGCGCTGTTGTAAACGATCACGGAAGTACGCTTCCCGGACGTGTTTTGTGCATCGGAAATACGCAGTATCTGACACGTGAATTTATCGAAACCGCGTTCTCGACGAGCAAGGTTACCGTTGTTGGAAACACAGAGCTTGACACAAATACAAAAATCAAGCTTTTCAAGATAAAAAAGCCGTCTGTACAGGCTGTTTTTGATACATACGATTTTGATGCGGTTGTGTATTTTTCGGGTGAGCTTACATATGATTCCACCGAAAAAAGCGATTCGGAGGAGTTTCGTGAGGTTCTTGAATGTGCCTCGGAGAAGAATCCCGATATGAGGGTGCTGTATCTTGCCTCGCTCGATTCCTCGCTTACACCGCAGACCGATAAAGCAGTGCTGTCCGCAGCAAAGGAAAGGCTCTGCGAATATTACGCCAAGGAAAAATCGCTCGACATTAAAACGGTGCAGATTCCGTACCTTTATTCGGGAGTCGATAAGCGTGATTTCCTTTACCGTATCTTTGAGCGGATGCATGATGGAGAAACGGTGGAGCTTGCCGAGAGTGCGACTTCAAGGATGTATTTCTTATCGATGTGTGACCTTGCGGAGCTTGTCGCGAGAATCATGGACAACTGGAATTCGGGAAGCGGTATTATGACCGTTAACGATGATTTTGGTCTTACTTTCGATGATCTTGCAGATGGACTTACAACTCTATGTGATGACGTGAAATTCGATTTTCAGGGTAGTGTGCCATCAAAGACTTTAGCCGTTAACAATAAAGCACTACGAAATGAATACGGTTGGTTTTCGAAGATTTCCATACTTGAAAATCTCTCCGAGGAATATACACGCTTCCTCGAAGCAAGGAACGAAAAAACTCTTACGCTCTTTGACAAAATCAAAAGCTTCCTCGCTCGGCATACACGTATCGTAAAAATAATCGAGCTGTTTTTGCTCTTTATAATAACCGAATTTTTCCTGCATATAACCGATTCGGCGGTGATCTTCTCAATCGTTGATTTCAGAATGGTCTATATCGTTGTCATGGGTACAACTCACGGACTCTATTTCGGAATTGCCGCATCTGCGCTCAGTAGTGTGTCGTGGTTCTTTGCGAAGGTCGCTTCGGGAACAAATCCGCTGACGATCTTCTATGAGCCGACGAACTGGCTGGCTTTTGTGTTCTTCTTCCTTGTCGGCGCACTGTGCGGTTATATCAAGCTTAAATATGACGACAAGATCGCCTTTGTTAATGAGCAGAACAAGCTTCTTGAAGACAAGCTGGTATTCACACGTGAGCTTTATGAGGACACCTTCCGTGAAAAACGCGATCTCAAAAAGCAGATCATCGGTTCAAAGGACAGCTTCGGTAAGATCTTTGATATAACAAGAAAGCTTAACACAGTCGAGCCTCATCAGCTTTATCTTCGTATTATGGACACCTTTGAGACGGTTCTCGAGAATAAAAATATCACTGTTTATTCTGTCACCGAGAACAGTGCGTTCGGCAGACTTGAGGTTGCTTCGCGTGATATTATCGCAAGCGTTTCGCGTTCGATCTCAACCGATACATACGCACCCGTTATCAAAGAGCTTGACGAGGGTGAGATCTGGCGAAACACCGAGCTTATTCCCGATTTTCCGATGTATGCGGCAGGTGTTCGCAGAGGCGGTAAGCTTGTGCTTGTGATATTCTTATGGCACGCGGATGCCGATCAGCGCTCGCTCTATTATGTCAATCTCTTTAAGATACTGCGTGACCTTGCCGAGATGTCACTGCTTCGTGCATACGACTATAACAGCGCAGTTCACGATAAGCAGTACATCGAGAATACTCACATCATGAATAAAGAGGCATTTGACGAAGCTCTTGCAAATTTCGAAAGTCTTGCCGAGAGAAAGGTTTCCTTGTATGTTCTCTTAGAGCTTGACTTTGGCGAAAAGAGCTATGGACAGGCAGAGCAGATGCTTATCGGTAAGGTTCGTACCAACGATATTTTAGGTGCATCCGATAACGGAAGAGTGCGACTTCTGCTCTCACAGGCGACAGAAAAGGATCTTGATTTTATTTTGCCGAGATTTGAGTCTCTCGGTATTACGGTTTCAATTTTGCATTAAGGGATGAATTAAAAATGTTATTTCTTATCCTCGCGGTACTGCACCTGGTATGCTGTCTGCTCGTTTTTTTCGGAATACGGCTCGGCATACTGAAGGTTCATAAATATATGTTTTTTGTATCCCTGCTTTTGCCGTTCTGGGGATTGCTTCTTGTGCTCATTCTGCATTTTCAGATTGCGTTTGATGCCGATGACAGTATCGACGTCGGCGTTGAAAAAATGAAGCTTGAATCGGAGCTTTACAAAAGTGTTACCGTTGACGACAAAAAGGTTGCCGATTCGACCGTTCCGATTGAGGAAGCACTTCTCATCAATTCTGCGGGAGAGCGACGTTCGATAATCATGGATGTTCTCAATGATAATCCCAAGGAGTATGTTGAGTTTCTTCAAAAAGCAGGCAATAACGATGACACCGAGGTCGTTCACTATGCGGTGACGGCGATGGTCGAAATTTCAAAGGAAAATGACTACAGACTGCAGGAGCTTGAGCGTAAGTATTCGCTGTATCCCGATGATAACGATGTGCTTTGCGAGTATACCGAGTTTTTGTGGAGCTGTCTTTCGCAGAATCTCATGCAGGGACAGGTTGAGGTTTTGAACCGCGAGCTTTTCTCAACCTTGATGAACAAAAAGCTTGAGCACAGCAGTGACATTAACGATTATTCGCGTCTTATCAAAAACGAGTTAAAGCGCAAAAATTACTTTGAGGCAGAGAGGGCGCTTGACGAAATGGCTTATAGCTGGCGTGATACCGAGGAATACATACTTTTAAAGCTTGAATACCTTGCATCAGTCGGTGACGGCGCACAGATAAGGAAGCTTATTGAGGAAGTTGAAAATAACAAAACGTATATTTCGGCAAAGGAGGCGCTCGCATTTTGGAAAAAATGAAATTGGCAATACGGAATTTCAGATATAAGGGCGTTATTGTGATCGTTCTTGTATTTATGCTGATTTCGCTGATCCTGCTTGTTGAGCTATACGGTATACAGTTTAATTACACCACGAAGAAGCTTGATTTTTTGCCCGAGGAAAGAATCGTTACAAAAAGCGAAGCGTGTTCGTCGCTCAAAAAAGACACGCTTGTTTTATGGAACAGTGACGAGCCCGGTGCCGGGGATATCTTCAGTCAGTTCACGGTTATTTTCGATGACATGAAGGTTGGACGTGACTGCGTTGACCTTGCGACGGAGAAGTTACCGGATTTTGAAGATTATACGGTTATAGTCCTGCTTCTCAGTGATCTGACACCGGTTGGCGAGGGTATTATATCAATTTGCGATTGGGTTTACGGCGGCGGTAATCTTTATCTGCCACTGACGCTTGAGACGAATCCTTATTCATCCGTGGTCGATGCCAAGCTCGGAATCGTTGACTGCGGTGAGTCGTATTATCCGGTAGATAATATCTACGTTTTTCCCGACTTTATGGTCGGCGGCGGTGAGAGCTTCGGTATTCCCGATGGCTTTGATTCGGCAAGGACACTGCAGCTTTCACAGGACGGTGTTACAGTTTACGCCGCAACAAGCGAGGTGGACGGTGTGCCGCTTATCTGGAAAAAGGTTTACGGTGACGGTGTATTTGTTGCTGCTAATATCGGAGTTTACGACAAAGCCTTCCGTGGTTTTTATGCCGCATCGTACAGTCTGCTCACGGATGTTTGCGTGTACCCCGTAATAAACGGCTCTGCATTTTATCTTGACGATTTTCCCTCGCAGATACCGGACGGAAACAGTGAATATATCGAGCGCGATTACAGCACGACCATACGTGATTTCTACATAAACATCTGGTGGCCCGATATGATGAACCTTGCCGACAAATACGGCATGAAATATACGGGACTTGCAATAGAATGTTATGACAATGCTGTTGACGGTACGATCAATGCAACTCCCGACACGGGAACATTTCTTAATTTCGGAAATATGCTTCTTCGCAAAGGTGGGGAGATCGGTTACCACGGATATAATCACCAGCCGCTCTGCTTTGACAACTGCGACTATAAGGGAATATACGAATATAAAACCTGGGAAAGCTATGCGGCGATGAAAACGGCTTTTGATGAGCTGGAGTCTTTCTGTGACGAGCTGTTTCCCGACGTTGAGATGGCAGTTTACGTTCCTCCGTCAAATCTGCTTTCCAAAGAGGGCAGGGAATTTCTGATAAAGGAATATCCGCAGATCAAAACTCTTTCGGGTATCTATTTCCCGGATGCACAGCTTGATTTTGCGCTGGTTCAGGAGTTTGATGCAGCAAAGAACGGTGTCGTCGATCAGCCGCGTATAATTTCGGGCTGTGATATAAACGATTTTATGAAGATAGCCGCAATTTCCGAGTTGAATCTTCATTTTGTCAATGATCATTTTACTCATCCCGACGATGCTCTTGACCCGGAGCGCGGTGCAGAGCTGGGATGGGAAACTATGAAAGCGAAATTTAATGAGTTTTTGTCATGGCTTTACGGCAGTGCACCGTCACTTCGAAATCTGACCGGCTCGGAGCTTTCTGCGGCTGTTCAGCGTTTTGTTGCGGTTGCACCCGAATGTGAAACCTACGATGACAAAATGATTATAACACTTGATAATTTCTATGATGAAGCACAGCTCTTTGTGCGCTTCAATACTAAAATTCCCGATACCGTGTCCGGCGGAACACTTACCCATTTAACGGGAGATCTTTATTTGCTTGTTGCAGATAAACAAACGGTTACGGTATCCTTCAAATAGGAGTCAACTGTGAGAATCTGTTTGATTTTGGAAGGCTGTTATCCCTATATAAACGGCGGTGTTTCCACTTGGATGCACCAATATATAAACGAAATGCCCGAGCATGAATTTGTCCTTTGGGTTATCGGCGCGAAGGCTGAGGATAAGGACAAGTTTGTTTATACGCTTCCCGAAAATGTCTCGGAGGTATATCAGGTTTTCCTTGACGATGCGCTGAGGGTAAAGGATCGCGGTGTGTTTCATCACTCCTTCTCTGAAAAGGAAAAGGAGGCACTGCGCCGTCTCGTTGCTTCCGATAAGCCCGATTGGGATCTGCTTTTTGATATGTATCAGGTTAAGCGGATAAATCCGATGTCGTACCTTAAAAGTGAAAGCTTCCTCGAAACGCTTACAGAAACCTGCAAAAAGGAATTTCCGTTCATCGCTTTTTCGGATGCTTTTCATTCGGTTCGCTCAAGGCTTCTCCCGGTGCTTTATCTGATGGGTACGGAGATTCCCGATGCGGACGTATATCATGCTATATGTACGGGTTACGGCGGTATGCTCGCTTCGATGGGCGCATACATAAACAAAAAGCCGATGCTTTTAACCGAACACGGAATATATACCCGTGAACGTGAAGAAGAAATAATCCGCGCAAAATGGGTTTCGCGTGCCTTCAAGCCGCACTGGATAGACTTTTTCTATATGCTCTCCGATCTTACGTATGACAGAGCATTTCGTATCACGTCGCTTTTCACACGTGCGATGCATACGCAGATCGACATGGGGGCAAAAGCGGAAAGGTGCAGAGTTATCGAGAACGGTATCAGCTATGAGCGTTTGTGTGACATTCCGCTTAAAGAGGATGACGGTATCGTTGACATAGGTGCGGTTGTAAGGCTTGCGCCGATCAAGGATATCAAGACCATGATATATGCCTTTTTCGAGCTTTCCTGCAGAAAAGATAACGTGCGCCTGCATATAATGGGCGGTGTTGACGATCAGGAATATGCCGACGAATGTTACGCGCTCACAAAACAGCTCGGACTTGAAAACAAGATCATATTCACGGGACGTGTCAATATCATTGAATATTTTGAAAAGCTTGATTTTACGCTGCTTACAAGTATTTCCGAGGGACAACCCCTTTCGGTGCTTGAATCGTTCGCGGCACGCAGACCTTGTGTTACGACGGACGTTGGATGCTGCAACGAGCTTTTGAACGGCGGTCCATCCGATACGCTCGGAAAAGCGGGATATTTTGTTCCGCCGATGCAGAGAGAAAAGCTTGCGGACGCGATGGAGCTGCTTTGCGATTCACGTGAGCTGCGGCTTAAAATGGGCGAGATCGGACAGAAGCGTGCATATACATATTTCAGATATCACATCATGCTGACAAAATACAGAGATCTATATAAAGAGGTGGAAAACGAGTGGCAGGTATCGGCTTCGAATTAAAAAAGCTGTTTCTTAAAAAGGGAGTCCTTAACTCCGCCAAGGCATACGGATATGCGACTGTTATCTGTGCAGGTCCGATGCTGCTCGGTGTCGTTTTACTGCTTGGAATAATGGTACTTTGCTCGTTTGCGAAAGTTGACGTTTATTCGCGTGAGCTGCTTATTTGTATGATAACCTACACGCTGCTTTTTTCGGTCAGTGTATCATCGTTTTTCTCGATGGTCGTTACAAGATACGTCGCCGATATGCTTTTTGAGGAAAATAACGGTGCGGTGCTGCCATCATTCTGGGGTTCGACGGTTATCATTATGGCGGTCGGAAGTGTTATTTACGGAATTTTCCTCATATTCTCGGGCGCGACATTTATGCAAGGCTTCCTCTGCTTCGTGCTTTTCGGTGAGCTTGGTATCGTCTGGAATGCGATGAGCTATCTGACGGCGATAAAGGATTATAAGGGTGTATTTTTATCGTTTTTGAGTGCCGTTGCGGTTGCTTTCATCGTCGGTGCGATCATGATAGCCTTTGAGCTTCCCGTCATCGAATCGCTTCTTTTGGCAGTAACAGTCGGATACGGCGTGATGCTTATTTGGGATGTTATACTCCTTCACCGATATTTCCCGAGCACAAAGCTTGGAGCGTTTACCTTTATGAAGTGGATAGACGCATTTCTGCCGCTTGCACTTTCGGGACTTTTTATGAATATCGGTATGTTTTCGCATCTTGTTATCATGTGGTTTTCGGATATCGGTGTCCGCGTTCACGGGCTTTTTTACGGTGCTCCGTGGCATGATGTTCCTGCACTGCTTGCTTTTATGACAGCGATTATGACAACTGTGAATTTTGTTGTTTCCGTTGAGGTCAATTTTTATCCGAAATACCGCAATCATTACAGTCTTTATAACGACAAGGGAACGATAAACGACATCAAGCAATCCGAAAAGGAAATGCTGACAACCCTTAAGACAGAGATTTTTTACACCTCATTAAAGCAGCTTCTTTTCACTGCGGCGTGTATTGCACTCGGCGGATATCTGCTCGATCTTCTGCCGCTTGGCTTTAACGAGATCATGCGCGGTTATTTCAGAACCCTCTGCGTTGCCTACGGTCTTTACGCCATCGGAAACATGATGATGCTGATTCTTCTTTATTTCACCGATTACAGAGGTGCAATGCTGACCACGGGCGTTTTTGCGGCGACGACGGTCATTTTCACGGTGATCTCGCTTTTCTTCCCGTATGTATTCTACGGCTTCGGATTCTTGCTTGCGGCGATGATCTTTGTTGTGTTGTGTACATTAAGGCTCGATTATTTCACCAAACGGCTGCCTTATTATATTTTATCGGTTCAGCCGCTTGTCGCCGAGGACAGATCGGGAATGTTTACCCGTCTTGGCGTATTTTTAGAGGATAAATTGGAGGACAGGACAAAATGAAGATAAAGAGGCTTGCGGCGGTTTTACTTCTGTCTGCGATATTGCTCGGTAATGTCGGATGTGAGGAGGCTGTGAACACCGATCTCGGTACAAGCGTTGACGTTCCCGAAATCTCGGATTCGGAGGATATACACATCCGTGATAAGTCGCTTTTATATGAAAATCAGAATAATACCGAAATCGTTACAATGTATCTGACGGTCTCTATGGGAAACTCGGCGGAGAACACCGATCACACCTGGGAGGAGATAAACACCTATTCGGTTTACGATTACGAGCGAATGGGAGTTGACCGTTACAAGGTTGCCGGACTTATCCAGGTCGGCGATGAAAATGGGCTCATTCCCGGTGAGCTCGGTTACGGACAGGTTGCGCCTAACTGTACCGTTCAGATAAGAGGTCAGAGCTCCAGCCTTAATGCACAGAAGAATTACAAGATAAGCATAAAGGACAATAAAGGCGACTGGAGAGGGCAAACGACAATAGCACTCAACAAGCATCAGGGCGACGGTTTACGCTTCCGTAACAAGCTCGGCTTTGATCTGCTTTCGGGAATTGATGAGCTTATGAGCCTGCGAACGACCTTTGTTCACCTCTATGTTAAGGACACAACCTCGGGTGAGGGTGCAAAATTTGAGGATTACGGAATTTACACCCAGGTCGAGCAGCTCAACAAAACTGCACTCAAGACTCACGGGCTTGACAAAAACGGTCATCTTTACAAGATAAACGTCTGTGAGTTTTACAGATATGAGGATGAGATACGTCTCACAAGCGATCCCGAATACGATGCCGCCGCCTTTGAGGCGATACTCGAAACCAAGGGAAGCGACGATCATACAAAGCTTATCTCTCTGCTTGAAAAGATAAACGATTATTCGATTCCGATAGAGAATATTCTTAACGAGCATTTTGACATTGAAAACATTGCATACTGGATGGCATTCCAGATCCTTATCGGAAACGTTGACACGCAGAACCGAAATTTCTATATGTACAGTCCGCTCAACAGTGAACGGTGGTATATCCTCGCATGGGACAACGATGCGCTCTTAAAGCGTGCCGAGCATGAGGTCAACAACCGAAGCGATTACAGCGAATGGGAAAGCGGAGTCAGCAATTATTGGGGAAATGTACTGTTCAGAAGATGCCTTAAATCGGAGGTGTTCCGCGAGGCACTTGACGGCGCGATGAATGATCTTCGCGAATATCTGAATGCCGAGCGTATAAATTCTATGGTTAATACATATTCCGAGCTTTTGAAACCTTACGTGTACAGCGGAATTGACAGTATATATGCGCCGCTTACCGAGGAGGAATATGACATTGTTGCAGACGCCTGCTTTGCAGAGGTTGAGGCGAATTATCTTCGTTACAAGGAATCGCTCGAAAAGCCGCTTCCGTTCTTTATCGGAACGCCGACAAGTAAAAACGGCAAAATAACGGTTGATTGGGAAGCTTCTTACGATTTTGATGCGGAGAATATAACCTACACCTTTGAGCTTGCACGTGACTGTGCTTTCAGTGAAGTTATCTTCAAAAAAGAGGATATCGTTATTCCGACGGTCGAGTTTGAGCTTCTTCCCGAGGGACAGTATTTTATGCGTGTTTCGGCGAAGGATCAGAGCGGAAACAGCCAGTATGCGTTTGACTATTATATTACGGAAAACGGCAAAGTTTACGGTACAAGATGCTTCTATGTCAACGCTGACGGCGGCATAGTGGAGGATACATATGTCGAAGACTGAGCGTTATCGAAACGAATGGAAGTATCTTATCGATACGGCACAAAAGGCAGCGATATGCAACCGTCTGTCACCTGTACTCAAGCTTGACAAGCACGCAAAAAACGGCGGTTATATGCTCAGAAGTCTTTATTTTGACGATTATTACAATTCGGCATATGAAGAAAAGGACGCAGGTGTTCTCAGACGAAAGAAATACAGAATCCGCATATATGACTGCTCGGACAGCAGTATCAAGCTCGAGCGAAAAAAGAAGTTCGGAAGCTATATATTCAAGGAATCCGCCTCGCTGACAAAGGATGAGGTATATAAGATACTCGACGGCGTTATGATTTTCTTCTGAAAAGTGATAAGCCGCTTTGCCGCGAGTTTTACTTTGAATGTATGAGCAACGTGATGCGTCCGAGGACTATTGTTGACTATGAGCGTGAACCGTGGATAATTGACGAGGGAACAGTCAGGATCACCTTTGACTCGGACGTGCGAGCGGCGATCGGAAGCTTCGATATATTCGATCCCACATTGCCTGCGCTTCCTGTTTTAGAACCCGGAAAATGCGTTATGGAGGTTAAATTCACGGAGTTCCTTCCGCAGATAGTCCGCGAAATACTTCCCGACAGGGCATCGGAATTTACGGCGGTTTCAAAATATGTTCTCTGCTATGAGAAAACCGAATATATGAACAGCTTCAAATATTGGTATGAAAATTGACAGGAGATAAACATATGAGTATACAAGATTTTATCAAGAAATCCATTTTGGAATCGGGTGCGTTTGACGGCGCGAGCCTTACAAATATCGCGCTCGGACTTGTTTGTGCACTTATAATGGGTGCCGTTATCTATTTGGTTTACAGTAAATTTTACGTCGGCGTTATTTATTCGCGAAGCTTTGCCGTGACGCTCGTCGGTATGACTGTACTCACCGCGATGGTTACGCTTGCAATAAGCACCAATATCGTTATTTCGCTCGGTATGGTCGGTGCGCTCTCTATCGTAAGATTCAGAACCGCAGTCAAGGATCCGCTTGATCTTCTGTACCTTTTCTGGGCGATAACCAGCGGTATTACCTCCGGTGCGGGAATGTATCTGCTTGCATTGGTGGCGGCACTTATTATGATAATAATGATAATAATCTTCCACAGCAAACAGCAGAAGGGCAGAATATATATCGCCGTTATTCACTATACGAGTGATGAGGCAGGTGACAATGTTATTCGTGCATTCGGCAAAATGAAATATTTTATCAAGTCAAAGACCTGCCGCAAGGAAAAGACCGAGATGGCAGTTGAAATTTATTGCAAAAACAATGATATGTTCTTTATGGAAAAGATCCGCGGCATTGAGGGCGTTGAGGACGCTACATTAATTCAATATAACGGAGAGTATCATGGATAAATTTTTTAAAACAGCGGAAAATTTTGAAACGGCGTTAAGACTCATTGAAGTAATCAACCGTACTACAGACGATTTCCTTTTTGTTTTAGATATTGCAAACGACACTAACCGCTTTTTCGGTCCTATAGACGATGAATTTGATGTCCGTCAGCCGGGCAAGGATACCAACACAACGGCAGAGATGCTTAACGTAGTATATCCTGCCGACAGAAAGGCACTCACCGAGGATCTTGAACGAATCGCAAAAGGTGAACAGCAGATTCACGATATGAGTTACCGCTGGTTCAACAAGCGTGGCGAGATCGTTTGGGTGAACTGCCGCGGACAGGTTATAAACGACGAAAACGGCAACCCTTACATTATGATCGGACGTGTTTCCGAGGAGGCACTTCGTCATCTTTATAATCCCCTGACAGGTCTTTGGAACAAAACCAAGCTGCGTGAGGATCTTGCGGCGAGATTAAACACCGGGCGCGGATATCTCATACTGTTTGATATAAACGGACTTGCCGCAATAAATCTCAGCCACGGACGCAGTTTCGGTGATGAGCTGCTTCGCGAGGTTGCGAATCTTATTGACGGAGCACCAAATGTTATAGAGGCTTATCACATTGATCATAACAACTTCGCGGCGATTGTGGATGCAAAGGAACCTTCTGAGCTTGAGGCGATATATACACTCGTCTGCGAAACAATGAAGGACAAGTGCTCGTTCGCTTCGGGCGCAGTTCCGATTGATAAAGAGATATTCATTGATGTCGGTCAGCTTATTGACTCGGCTAACATGACGCTCAAAAAGGCAAAGCAGAGTGCAAGTGACCGTCTTGAATTTTTCTCATCGGAGGAAATTGAAGAGAGGATCAATTCGCTCATGCTGCTTGAAGAGCTTAAAGAGAGCGTTCAGAACGGATTTGAGGGCTTTGAGGTTTATTATCAGCCGCAGGTCAAGGGCGGAAGCTATGAAATTTACGGCGTTGAGGCACTGCTTCGTTATGTTTCGAAAACGAGAGGGCGTGTTTTCCCGAACGATTTTATTCCCTTGCTTGAACAGTCACGTCTTATAGAGCAGGTTGGACTCTGGGTTCTCGAGGAGGCTTTGCTGCAGTGTAAGAAATGGCGTGAGGGGATTCCCGGACTGCGTGTCAGTGTCAATTTTTCCTCCGTGCAGTTTGAGGACAGATATATTGGTGAGAAGATCGTTGACGTTCTCAAAAAGACGGAGATGCCCGGAAACTCGCTTATGGTTGAGCTTACCGAGTCGATCCAGCTTCAGGCAAGCGAGCATTTTTCAAACCGTATCAAGTATCTGAAGGCATACGGCATCGGTCTTTCGATAGACGATTTCGGAACGGGTTATTCAAACCTCGGATACTTAAAGCAGCTTGATGCAAATGAGATCAAGATCGACCGAAGCTTTGTCAGCGGAATACGCAACGGTACATATAATTACAAGCTGATAAGCAACGTCATAGAATTTGCGAAAACCAACGCCATTCATGTTTGCTGTGAGGGCGTTGAAACGACGGAGGAGCTTGCGATCCTTGAGGGACTTCGCCCGAATATCATTCAGGGGTATCTCTTTGATAAGCCATGTCCTGCGGCGGAAATCGAGGAGAGCTATATAAATGCATCCTCGGAGCAGTTCAAGGAGCGAGTTCGTGCAATAAACAACATTTACCGTTTCAAGGCGGAAATCGGCGTTATTCATTTTGACGCGCAGGATATTCTTCGTGAGAACGATATCGGACTTTGGGTTATCCGCATTGACAAAGCAAAGGGACATTTCGAAATGCACACCGATGACACAATGGACAGGATCCTCGGTATGGAGCGCAAATATGCGCCGGCGGAATGTTACGCTTACTGGCATGAAAAAATTGCCGAGGGTTACGCCGATTATGTACACGAAAATGTTGATATCATGATAAGCACGGGCAGGATGGTGCAGCTTAAATATCCGTGGAATCATCCGACGCTCGGTACGGTTACCGTTCGCTGCAGCGGAAGACGCGTTGAGGATGCGGACGGCATGGTTGTGCTTGAGGGATATCACAGAATCCTCAGTGATGTTGAGGGAATATAATTTCAGTCATCAATTGTCAGGTTATCAAGGAGTCACAGCATGAAATCAATTCAGAGTAAAATATTATTTGTCGTTATATCGGGTCTGCTTGTCATGACGTTTGTCGTTTCTGCAATAGCGGTCACGATGACGCACGAAATTATGCATCAGGACGCAGACCGTATCCTTAAAAATATGTGTCAAAAGGAAGCGGCGTATATTAATGATATGCTGAATGATATAACGAAATCCGCGTCGATAATCGAGCATTATGCAACGACCGAGCTTGAGAACGCACAAGCACTCGCAGACGAACAATACCGTGAAAAATACGTCGGCAAGGTTGAAACACTCTTTAACGAGATCGCGCTTAACACAGACGGTATAGAGGGCTTTTATCTGCGCCTTACACGCGATTATCCGACGGACGGCTTTTACAATATCATAACGGATGATAAAACCATTGAGGCGGCTGTCCCGACGGATCTTTCGCTTTATCCCGAATCGGATACGGAGAATGTCGGCTGGTATTATGCTGCAGTTAATGCAAAAGAAGGCGTTTGGGTAGAGCCGTACATGGACCGGGAAACAGGCAAGGAGCTGATATCTTATATTGTTCCGATTTATTCTGACGGTGCTTTTACAGGTGTTGTCGGATTTGACATTGACTTTAATTATTTTGTTGAGCATATCAATAATATCGCTGTCTATAAGAACGGTTACACACTTCTTTACAGCAAGGATATGCAGACGGTGTATAATCATTCGCCGGAGTATGAGGAAAGTCATTCATCGAAACATCCGCACACAAATGCAAGCGTACTTCTCCATAACGGTATGACACTTGAGCTCAGAGCGGACTATAAGGATATTCAAAGAGATATCCGCCCGATGATGACGCAGATCGTTCTTGCGTTTATTCTGGTTTTGGCGGTGTTTATACTGTATACCATTGTCGTTACAAGAAAGATCGTTGCTCCGCTGAAGAAGCTTACTGCTGCGGTGAAGGGTATCGTTGACGGAAAAACAGAGGTCAGACTTCCGACAGATTCAAAGGACGAGATCGGAACACTCTCAAAGGTTCTCGAGGACACATACAAGCGTCTTATGGAATATACAAAATACATAAACGCGCTTGCATACCGCGATTCGCTGACGGGAATCAAGAACCGTACCGCTTACGATGAAGCGACAGAAGAGCTTGACAAGAAGATCAACTGTGCAAATCCAAGCTTCGGAGTACTCGTTGCCGACATCAACAACTTAAAAGATACAAACGACAAATACGGTCACGACGTCGGAAATGAGCTTATTATTCACACAGCAAAGATACTCGGAGAAACCTTTAAATCAAGCTCACTTTTCCGTATTGGAGGAGACGAATTTGTGGTTATTCTCGAAAACCGCGATCTTGAACAGTACCATACGCTGCTTAACAAAATGGATGATGCTTGTTCGGCGGATTATATAAGCGTAAACGATAAGAAAATCCCTGTTTCGATTGCACACGGTGTGGCGATATATGATCCGAGCATTGACAAGGTTTTCGACGATGTTTTCAATAATGCAGACCATGCGATGTATATGCATAAGCAAAGCATGAAAATGTTAACCGTTTGATAATATAAAAGAGCATCTGCTTACGGTGGATGCTTTTTTGCTTCTCATGGCGGAGTATTGTATTACTTTGAAAATATTGTGTATTTCACTTGAATTAATACGAAAGTTGTGATATAATTCTTAAGAGAAATGTTTTAGAGGGATTTGTTACAATGAAAATACCGTTTGATTTAAGTGCTGTATATACAAAAACATATGAAGCACCGCCTATCGATAAGGGTGAGATACTGCGCTATTCGGGAGCTTGCGGCAATGTCCCCGAGATTGATGCGCTTACCCGAGAATGTCTTGCCGAGCTTGACGGCGTGCTTACCTATAAGGCTTGTTTTCGTATTTTTGACGTAAGTGCGGACGGTACGATGCTTGACCTCGGCTTCACAAGAACCGATTCGGCGGCACTTTCCAAAAATCTTCACGGATGTGACCGGATCGTGGTTTTTGCTGCAACGGTTGGCATCGGTCTTGACCGGCTCATTGCGAGATACAGCCGTATATCCCCGTCAAAGGCGCTTGTCTTTCAGGCAATCGGTGCCGAGCGTATCGAGGCGTTGTGTGATGCTTTTTGTGCCGAGGTGAACGAGCTTGCAAGGGAAAAAGGGTGCAGTGTCCGTCCGAGGTTCAGTCCCGGTTATGGCGATCTTGAGCTTTCTTTGCAGAGGGATATCTTTTCTGTGCTCGACTGCTCACGTAAGATCGGGCTTACGCTTAACGAAAGCTTATTAATGTCGCCGACGAAATCGGTTACGGCGATTATCGGTATCATGCCGGATGATTAAAATTACAGAGGTGAAAACAATGAAAATTACCGAATATATAAAAGAACACATACTCTATCTTGACGGCGGTATGGGTACGCTTCTCCAGGCACAGGGACTTCTCCCCGGTGAGCTTCCCGAACGCTGGAATCTGACTCATCCCGACGTTATCACGGCTATCCACCGCGACTACTATGACGCAGGAAGTAATGTTGTCAATACAAACACCTTCGGCGCGAATATTCTGAAGTTTTCCGCGGATGAGCTTGACACTATCGTTAAAGCGGCAATCGAAAACGCACGTGCAGCGGCAAAATCGAGCGTCGGAAAACAGGAAAAATGGGTTGCACTCGATATAGGCCCGACGGGACGTATGCTTGCACCGTATGGTGACTTTGATTTTGAGGAGGCTGTTGCAGTCTTTGCCGAAACGGTGAAGCTCGGCGTTAAGTACGGTGCCGACCTCATTTTCATCGAAACCATGAACGACAGCTACGAAACCAAGGCGGCACTGCTCGCTGCAAAGGAAAACAGTGAGCTTCCCGTATTCGTTTCGAACGCTTACGGCGAGGACGGCAAGCTCATGACGGGCGCATCTCCTGCGGCTATGGTTGCAATGCTTGAGGGAATGGGTGCTGATGCGATCGGTGTTAACTGCTCGCTCGGTCCGAAGGCTCTCGGCGGCGTTGTGCGTGAATATCTCAAATATGCTTCCGTACCCGTAATGTTAAAGCCGAACGCGGGACTTCCGAAGTCGGTTGAAGGTAAGACCGTTTACGATATTCTGCCCGATGAATTTGCCGATGAGGTTTGTGCGCTGATAGGTGAGGGTGTACGTGTTGCAGGCGGATGCTGCGGTACGACTCCTGCGTATATTGCGGCGACAGTTCAAAGATCGGCAGGGATCAAACCTGTAAAGATTACAAAGAAGAATATCACCTGTGTGTCGTCATACAATCATGCTGTTATATTCGGTGAGAAGCCGATACTGATCGGTGAGCGAATCAATCCGACCGGTAAGAAACGCTTCAAGGAAGCCCTCAAGGCTCACGATATCGATTATATCCTCAAAGAGGGAATTGCACAGCAGGAAAAGGGCGTACATATTCTTGACGTGAACGTCGGTCTGCCCGAGATTGACGAGGTGGCAATGTTAAAGGAAGCGGTCTGTGAGCTTCAAGCTATTATCGATCTTCCGCTTCAGATAGACACGTCCGATCCTATCGCTATGGAAACGGCACTTCGTCGTTATAACGGTAAGGCGATGATAAACTCGGTGAACGGCAAAAAAGAAAGCATAGACGCAGTGTTCCCACTTGCTAAAAAGTACGGCGGACTTATCGTTGCGCTGACTCTTGACGAAGAGGGTATACCGACTAAAGCAGAGGACCGTCTTGCCATAGCGAAGCGCATACTTGCCGAGGCAGAGAAGTACGGTATTGACAAAAAGGACATAATATTCGATCCGCTTGCTCTCACGATAAGTGCAGACAACACCGCGGCAATGGAAACCATGCGTGCCGTCGGACTCATCAAAAACGAGCTTGGCTGTCACACGTCGCTGGGCGTTTCAAACGTATCGTTCGGTCTGCCGGGACGTGATATGATAAACGGAACATTCTTCGCTCTGACGCTCGGACAAGGACTCTCTGCGGCGATAATGAACCCGTATTCCGTCGAGATGATGAAGGCGTATCACACATATCTCGCGCTTGCAGGACTTGATACAAACTGTGCCGATTATATTTCCTTTGCCGAAACACTGCCGCAGACTGTTACCGCATCGACACCGGTTCAGACTACGGCAAGCACAGCATCGGACGAATATTCATCGGAGCTTCAGCGTGCGGTTGTTAAAGGATTAAAGGAACGTGCCGCGTTGATTACATCTGAATTGCTCGGTACTGTTGAACCGCTAAAAATTGTTCAGGAGGAGATAATTCCTGCACTGAACATCGTCGGAGAGGGCTTTGAAAAGAAGACCGTATATCTGCCGCAGCTTCTCATGAGTGCAGAGGCGGCGAAGTCTGCTTTTGAGGTTATCAAGGCAAGCATGACAGACGGCAAAGCAAGCGATAAATGTGCGTTTGTTATTGCGACTGTCAAGGGTGACATTCACGATATCGGAAAGAATATTGTCAAGCTGCTTCTTGAAAATTACGGCTTTGCGGTGACCGATCTCGGACGGGATGTTGCTCCCGAAACGGTTGTCAGCGAGGTTGTAAGGCTTCATGCTCCGCTTGTCGGACTCAGTGCGCTTATGACGACGACTGTTCCCGCAATGGAGGATACCATAAAGCAGCTTCGTGAAAAGGCACCGTGGTGTAAGATAATCGTCGGCGGTGCGGTGCTCAACCGTGAATATGCGGATGCGATCGGTGCAGATAAATACGCGAAGGATGCTATGGAAACCGTGCGTTATGCCGAGGAGATCGATTCCTCTCTGAAGGCATGAATTGTGTATATAATGTAGAGAGAAACCACATTCGATACGGCGAAACTCTACTCAACGTAGAGCTCAAAATCGGGTATAACCCATTGACTGTTATTTGAAAATATGTTACAATATTTATATAAATATAACGGCTGAGAGTCGTTGGAAATATAAATTTTATGAGGTGATATTATGAAGCGTTCTGAAGTAAACAAGATTATCAGAGAAAACATCGAGTTCATCAATAAGATGAATTTCAAGCTTCCTCCGTTTGCGTACTGGACTCCCGAGGAGTGGGCAGAGAAGGGTGCTGAATATGATGAGATCCGTGACAATATGCTCGGTTGGGATGTCACTGATTTCGGAAGCGGTGACTATGACAAGATCGGTCTTTTCCTTTTCACTATTCGTAACGGTAATATTCACAATCCGAAATATGACAAGCCGTATGCCGAAAAGCTCCTTATTTCGAATGAAGGACAGGTCTGCCCCTGCCATTTCCACTGGAATAAGTCTGAGGATATAATCAACAGAGGCGGCGGAAACCTCGTTGTTAAGCTTTACAATTCGACCGAGGATGAGGAGCTTGCAGATACTCCCGTAACTGTTTATGTTGACGGTCACAAATATGAGATCGAGGCGGGCGGAACTGTTATTCTGAAGCCCGGTGAAAGCATCACCATGCAGCGTGGTCAGTATCACTCATTCTGGGGTGAGCCCGGTTATGGAAAGGTGCTCGTCGGTGAGGTTTCGATGGTTAACGACGACAATGCGGATAACCGTTTCTATGAGCCCGCCGGACGTTTCCCCGAGATCGAGGAGGATGAGCCCGTGCTCTATTACCTCTGCAGTGAGTATCCCAAAAACTAATCCTTAGTACATAGTTATATTGAGAGTTGTTCTTTGTTGAACGGCTCTCTTTTTTTGATGTTTTGCTTTATTTTGTTATCTATATAATATGCTACTGTAATATAAACAGGATGACAACTGAGAATTAAATGTAAAAAACATATTGACAAAACTCGGGAAATTGTGATATAATAATCATGCGTAATTGTGCGTAGTCTTATTTTACGGACAGTTACAATAATATTGCACACGTACATCAGGCGGATTTGCGGTTCCCCCGGTATGGCGTGTGAATAAAAAAATTTGGAGGAATCCTGATTATGAAATCGACCAAAACTTTGGCTCTTATCCTGGCAATGCTTCTTGGTCTCGGTTCTTTTGCAGCTTGCGGCGGTGATTCGAACGACAATGACAGCACCGACACAACAGTAAATGAAGGCGAAGACACCACTGCAGGTGAGGGCGCAGAAAACAGCGGCGATGCTGATTATGTTGAAGCTCCCGCAAACCTCGCGGCTTATACCGGCGCAGTAGCTCACGGTGACTACACATCGGTCTACGATCAGATCGGTAAGAATGTTACCATCGATATGGTTACCGAGAAGGACGGTCTTGCTTACGTTGTATACGAGGGCAAGGAATACGAGCTCGGTATGGACTTCCTTTCCATGGCAATGGTTTATAACACCGTTGTTCCCGAGGGAAGTGCTTACGAAACCTCTGAACAGATCTTCAACCAGTGGTGGAAGCTCTACATTCAGAGATGGAACTACCTCGCTCCTGAGGTTCCGCTTTACTCCAACCAGTATTTCGACCTTTACAATGCTAAGATCGAAAACTTCGTAACCACTCCTTACTGGGGTGCTGCAGACGCTATCGTTGCTGCATCTGTTAAGGACGGCGAAGCAAACTCCGTTATCCTCGGCAGTGCAACCGACCTTTCCGGTGCATTCCGTAACTCCAGCTGGGGTAAGTCCTCGCCCGGATCGTCTGACCTTGACGTTCAGAACCTCACAAGCGGTTATGCAACTGTTCAGACAGACAAGAACGGCGCTTACATCTGGAACATGATGGCACTTGCTGAAGAGCCCGTTGCTACATACAATGAAGACGGCACTCTCACATACACCATCAAGATCAAAGAAGGCCTCGTATTCAGCGATGGTTCTGCTATCACCGCTAAGAACTACATTGCAGGCGTTCTCGGTAACAGCACCGAGGTTGGCGCAGCTGCAGGCGGTTCCGGTAACTCCGGTCTTTACTTCGTTGGCTTCGATGCTTTCAAGGCATACAACGGTACCAACGCAGGTGAAGAGGGTGTTGCTACAACCTTCGCAGGCGTACAGCTTCTCGATGACTACACCTTTGCTGTAACCATCGCTGCTGATTATGCTGACTACTACTACACAATGGGTTATGCTGCATTCAGCCCCGATCCTCTTGCTCTCTACCTCGGCAATGGCGAAATCGTTGTTGCAGAGGATGGCTCCTGCGGTCTTAACGATGCATTCTATGCAAAGACCACCAAGGACGGTGCAGAGGTTTATGAGCAGGCTGCTATCATCACTGCTAACATGGCATGGGATTCCGCACTTCCTTACTCCGGTCCCTACACTGTAAGCAACTATGATGCTTCCACCCTTACCGCTACTCTCACTCTTAACCCCAACTACCCCGGTGACGACGCTCGCGGAACTGCTTCCATCGAGACCATCACCTATGTAAAGACTGTTACCGAAACTCAGATGGACCAGTTTACCTCCGGTCAGGTTGACGTTATCGCAGGTATCACCGGCGCAGCTGAGACTGTTGCAGCTCTTGACGTTGTAGCTAAGAATCCTGAGAAGTATGCTGAAACTCATTACGACAGAGCCGGTTACGGTAAGCTCGGTATCCGCTGCGACTTCGGTCCGACAGCATTCAC
>JAFTTS010000117.1 GCA_017466685.1 Clostridia bacterium | reverse complement strand
TTAAGCGCAGTGATCTGTCTCTTGATGAGATAACATCCTTCTTCGCCGACGAGCGAAATCTCTATGACGATATGCCATTCGACGAGGAAGATCTTGACAAAGATAATCCTCTGAATTGGATTCAAGAGGAAGCACGCAGCGGAAACGTCTATGCGATGTACCGTCTCGCCCGTCTGTATTTGGATAAGAACAACCGATTCTATAACGAAAGTATCGGAGATTATTATCTTGAAAAAGCCGCCAAGGCAGGTCACAGCGTGGCACAGTACCGTATGGGCAAGATGTTTTATTACGGCATCATATACCGCGAGGACGAATACGAAGCTCAAAAGTGGCTGTCGGAGTCGGTAGGCAACGGCAACAAATGCGCCGACGCTCTCCTCGGAAAGCTCTATGTTGAGAGTGAACTGTTCGGAGAATTTCGTAACGAAGGCTTCGACCATCTATTCAAAGCCGAGCGTAACGGTAGTGAGTTTGCCGCCTATACGCTCGGCAAATATTATATGGATGGCAAGCATGTGAAGAAAGATATTGCCAAAGCCATTGAGCATTTGGAGATCGCGTCGGCACGCGGAAATATGTATGCAGACTACTGCTTGGCTCAGATCTATCTCTTTGAAGCGGATATATTCGATATGAAAAAGGCACTTGAATATCTGAATCGCTCGGCACACGCAGGCAATGAATCTGCCGCCCTCGCGCTCACGCGAATGGCAAACAATCAATTCCTTGCCGTCGCAACCAATGTCCTTGACCTTGTCGGCAGCCTTGCAAGCATCGAGAGCTACCGTCAGCCGCAGGATTGCACCACAATGCCCATGAACAGAAAGGAGCGTAAGAAGCATGAATGGGAGCAACGTATGTAAACCCAAGTTTATAAAAACAATTTTGAAGAAACGAGGTATTTTATTTGGCAAGTTATTATAAAAGAAAGAATGGCACTTATTGCGTAAGAGTGTCCAATGGAATGAAAAACGGTAAGCAGGAGCTGATCTCCGCTACCTATAAACCGCCCGTCGGAATCACAGCGACACAAGAGGGAAAGGAGGTCAAACAGTTCGCTGACCTCTTTGAAGCCGCAGTTCACAACGGCGTGTATATCCCCGGGATGAAAACGAGATCCACACAGACCAACGCCTTTGGCTTGACCGTGGGTGAGTTTATCGGTCAGCATTATTTTAAGCGTATCGAGAAAAAGCTCTCGCCGAACACGGTTCGATTCTATCATTCTATCGCTGAACAGTTCATTGTTCCGTCGTATGGTAATCTCCGATTGCGCGACATTACCATCAAGCATCAGCAAGCATTTGTGGAATATCTGTCCTCCCCCGGTGCTCGGGCAGACGAAGACAACACCGAGCCTCTGTCAGCGGCAACCGTCAAGCGGTATGCCACGGTGTTCTCATCCGTGATGACCGAAGCCTGCAAGATGGGATTTATCAACGAGAACAAATTGAAGTACGGCTCGATCGAATACCCAAAGATCGTGAAAAAGCCCATCGAGGTCTATAACGATGACGAGGCACGTCAGTTCTTTGAGGCTCTGCAAAACGAGCCCCCGAAGATCAGGCTGATGCTCCTTTGTGCTCTGCTTCTTGGTCTGCGCCGCGGAGAGATCGTCGCGCTCAAATGGTCGGATATCAATTTCCGCACTCATTCCCTGTCCGTAAACAAGAGCGTTTATAAGGAGAAAGGCGCACCGCAACAGCTCAAGCCTCCGAAATCTCAAACGAGCATCCGAACCGTTTACTTCTCCGAGGTATTGTTAGGTGCTTTTGAAGAGTGGAAAGCGGCACAGGAAGAAGAACGTGTGAGCGCGGGGTTCGATTGGAAGGAGCAGGATTATATCTTTACCAACGAGGTCGGTGATATGATAAGTCTCTATACGCCTTCACGGATATGCAGTAAATTCGAAGAAAAGAACGGACTTCATCACTTGAAGTTCCACGGTCTGCGCCACACCTGCGGTTCGCTGATGGCGAGCAACGGTGTGGATCCCGAAACCGTAAAGACGGTACTTGGTCACGATAGCATCGAGACCACCAATCTCTATATCCATCCTTATGAGAAGAATATGCGTAAAGCCGCAGAAATTCTCGGCAATATTGTAACGAAATAAGAAAGTGAGGTAGGCATTTGAAAATCAAAACTTTACCACAAATCGTAAAAGCCGTAAAAGCATACGATGCTGATACGGCGATAAACGAATCTATGCTGTCAAACTTAATTGCTTCCGGATGCTTACCGTTTGAAAAGCGCGGAAACAGAACCGTAGCCGATTTTGACACCGCAATGATGTGTCTGAATCAAATGTTGGGGGTTGAAGCCACCAACACCATCCCCCTCCTCCGCACCATACGAGGAGCGGCAAAGGATATTAAAAGAAACAAATTCGAGCTCGGTATCGGTGAAGAACAGATACGCGCGGCTGTCGATGAGGAACGAATTGATTTCATTCGCATTGGCAACCGCGCGTATATTGCTTTAGAGCTCTTTGATGAGCCTTATATTCAGCACTTCACGCAGATCAGATTTGACCGTACCGAGCGCAGACGAAAAGCGGACAGTAGTGCCTTGGCACAAATTGGATTGCTTATATCCGGTTCACAAGGCATTCCGACCGTAAAACGCATCCGTAAAACAGCATAACTTTTGGGTAGGCTCAGCCTACCCGTTTACATAGACGGACGGCGGCTTGAAAAAAGCCGCCGTCTTTGAGGTTTGAGTCTGCGTATACTCAATATGTTGCAGGCTCTTTATTCTTCATTTTCTTTGCTTTTCCTAAATATCGCAACCAGATCTGCCCAAGTTTTCTTCTTGATTACGAACCAATAGATTGCAAAACCACTGCCGACGAGCGTTACGAGGCTTACAGGAATGAGCCACCAAAGAAATGCGAGGTTCGGCTCAGTAGGTTCTATTGGATCGGTGCCGGGGTCAGCAGATTTTTCAGTCGCAATGATAAAGTCCGAGAAGTGTCCTACTTCCCAAGTGAGAACGCCGTTTTCATAGGACGTATTCATTTTTTCCTTCGTTCCGTCATCTGCGATGTGCCATACGGAAATTTTGTCAGCGCTTACACCCTCGGGGAGCGTGAAAGGAACGTACATCGTTGCCACACCGCCCTTAAAGTCCGATACACGGATGCTTGTCGTATTGCAAAGCAAATACACTTCCACGCCGCCGTAAACAGTCAGATCATCAACTGCCGCCTTTTGCTCGTTATTCAATCTGTCCGTTTCGACAGGCTCAAGCACGAGGTCAACTGTTGTTTCCTCGCCAACGGTGTCAATGATGGCACGGAGAGCTTTATCGTCCAGCTTCACAGAGCCGTTCGGGAAGTCGATCTGTAATGCTTCTGTATCGTTGTGGGCTTCTTCTGCGGCTTCGACAATGTGCTTGATGGAAGCCATCGGAAGTTCGATTTTTGTAATGTCCTCGTCCAGCTCGGTCAAGTCGATCTCCACGATGCCCGTGTTCACATGGTCGCCTACAATATGGTCGATCTCGTCAAAATCCAATTCGTGAAGCTCCACGGTATCATCGTTAATGGTTACGTCTGCGTGGATCTCATTTTCATCACCACGGATAGGAACGGTTACAGTATCACCACCAGGACCGGGCTGATCTCCGCCGTCCTTTTGGTAGATCACATAGTAGTGACTTCCATCGGCAGTAAAGGAAACCGTGTTACCCGAAACGGAAGCGGACAAACTCTTATCCGTACCGGATGGAGTAACGGAACTGACAACCAAATCCGTACCGGAAACCGAAACACTCACGCTCACGCCGCTTACATTGATACGGTTGCCCTGGGCATCCAGGAAGTGAATATCATAGGCGGCTTTTGCTTCGCCGTCCACACAGCCGTCAACCCATGTTAATGCCTCGCCCTCCATTGGGATAACAACAAGGGTCTTTGCATTTGTGGGAGCGCCGGTTACGGTAACACCGTCAGCCGTGGCAGTTCCGTTTTTGATTTCTGCCCGACATTCGCCCGTAGCGGTGACAATGTATTTTGCGGTTACATCCTGTTCTTTGTTTTCTTCTGCTGCATAGGCGGGGAAGCTCATGGAACACACAAGCACGACCGTGAGCAGCATTGCTAATAATCGTTTCATGTCTTATTCCTCGCTGATGGTCGTATTGAGAGATACCGCCCCCTCGGAATAGTAGGTGTCGGGCTGATATGCCATGATCTTCAATACGATGGGTTTGCCTGTTTTGGGAACGGTATCAAGCTCAACGGACTGCACATATTCGC
>JAFTTS010000116.1 GCA_017466685.1 Clostridia bacterium | reverse complement strand
CCACCGATGAAGAAGATCAGCTTAACAGCTTGGATACGCAGGTGAAGTATTACACCGGAAAGATAGCAGAAAATCCTAATTGGACGATGGTAGGTATTTATGCCGATGAAGGTATCACGGGAACTCGAACAGACAAGCGTGAGAAGTTCCTTAAGCTGATGCGCGATTGTGAAAAGGGAAAGGTCGATATGATACTGACCAAATCCACCACCCGTTTTGCAAGAAACACGGTCGATAGCTTGACTTGGATCAGAAAGCTCCGTGCAATGGGTATCGGCGTGTACTTTGAGGAACAGAACCTCGACTCCTTGAAAGCAGAGAACGAGACCTTGCTTGGCTTCTTCAGCGTTATGGCACAATCCGAGAGTGAGAGTATCAGCGCCAACGTCAAGTGGGGTATTCAAAAGAGAATGAAGAACGGAACTTACTCACTCAGCTTCAAGATGCTTGGATACCGTAAGGATGCGGAAGGAAATCCCTACATCATTCCCGAAGAAGCAGAGGTTGTGAGAACGCTGTTCAGAATGATTCTTGATGGCGCAAGTCTCGGACAGTTGAAGCAGTATCTTGAATCAAATCACATAAAAACACCCGCAGGGAAGGATGAGTGGTCAATTTCTGTCATTCGTTATATGCTTTCCAATGAAAAGTACGTTGGAGATGTTCTCTATCAAAAGTCTTTTCGTACCGATTGTATCAGCAAGAAAGCAAAAGTCAATCGCGGAGAGGTCACAAGATATCTGATCTCCAACAATCACCCTGCCATTATAGACCGTGATACCTTCAACTTGGTTCAAGCCGAGCTTGCGAGGAGAACGAATAAGCGTAAAAAGCTCGATTCCGCTATTACTGAGCAGGGAAAATATAGTGCGAAATATGCTCTCACCGAATTGCTTGTATGCGGGTCTTGCGGTGGTTCGTTTCGCAGAACCTCCAAAAGTGCCAAAGGCAAAACCACATATTATTGGAGATGCGTCAGCCGTATCGAGCACGGCAAAACATACTGCAAAGACTCGGCAGGGATCGAGGAGCAGATGCTTCACGAAGCCATTTGTCGTTGTCTTTCCAAGATGATGGAAAACAGCGGGGAAGTGTTCAGCCTTATTCAAAGCAACCTTTCCTATGCAGTTTCGGGAAATAGCGCAGCTCTTGATGTGTTTTCCATCGAAAAGCAGATGAACGAGTTGAAAGACGAAATAAAGCAGATGACCGAGCTTGCGGCGAAAACCGAGGGTGATCCCGAAAGATATGAGGTCGAACTGAAAAAGATGTTCGATCAGTTGGTCGTCCTTCGCGGAAAGCTCGACCTTGCCAAGAGCCAAGCATCGCAGAGTGATTCTGTCAATGCAGAGGTCGCACGAATTATTGATATTCTCAAACAGACGGATATGAACTTTACGGAGTTTGATGACGTTACTGTTCGCAGGTTGGTTGAGTGCATCCAAGTTTGCGGAAATAAGAAGATCATCGTTACACTTAAAGGCGGATATCAAGCCGAGGAAGAATTGAAAAGGGAGGTAGCAGCATGAAATATTATGTTGTATCGGATATACACGGATTTTACACGCCAATGATAGAAGCACTTACGGAGGCAGGCTTCTTTGAGGATAAAGAACCTCGCAAGCTGATCGTTTGCGGCGATATGTTCGACCGTGGAACTGAAGCTTTCAAGGTACAAGAGTTTATGCTTGATCTTTTGCATCGAGATGAGCTTATCTACATCAGAGGTAATCACGAAGATTATTTACATCATATGCTTGATTATCTCCAAACTAACGGTGTAGAGAACCTTGCCTATGTGTGGAAATTTGTCGTTAACGGTGTAATGGACACCGCAGCTCAGTTAAGCAAGATGGTTCCCGATGAATGTTTTGAACATCCCAAAAGATTGGTGAGTAAGACAAAACAGACACCGTATTATACGGAGCTGATTCCCGCGAGTATAGATTTTTTTGAAACCGAACACTACATCTTTGTTCACGGTTGGATCCCGGCACGTCAGATTGGAAACGAGCATCGGAGATATGCGTATGAGCCGGATTGGAGAACTGCTGATGAAATGGCTTGGAAACGTGCGCGTTGGTATAACGGTATGGAGTTGGCACACGACTTCAAAGTGACCGAGCAGGGAAAGACCATTGTGTGTGGACATTGGCATACTTCTTTCGGACATTCCAAATATGAAGGACGGGGAAGTGAATTTGAAAAAGATTCGGACTTTACTCCGTATAGCGAAGAAGGTATCCTCGCCATTGATGCCTGCACTGCATATTCGCATAAAGTAAACTGCATCGTAATCGAAGATTAAAGACTAAAGGCTCAAGATTGGTTTTCCTCTCTTGAGCCTAAAGTTTTATACATAAAGCACAAATGATTTTAGGACGCGATCTCAATTATTTTTCAAAAAGATTTTCAAAACCTATTGACAAAGAGGGTATTTCGTGTTATAATCTATCTGTTAATAAATCATAGGCAAGAAATGCGCCTTTTCATCAAGTTGCAATTTTGTCCTATGAGCCCAAAAAGTCCTGCACGAAAGTGTGGGATTTTTATTATACAACCTTCTTTTTTATGAATATGTTTTTGTTATGCTATAAAAAACTCCGTCCATACGAAACGGGCGGAGCTTTATATTTATCCTGACAGTTGCCGTGCAAACCTCGATTATTGCTGAGGATTCTGCGGCGGATATTGCTGCGGATTGGGTTGAGCGTACTGCTGCGGATTGGGCTGAGCATACGGATTTGCGAGCGGCGGCTCCGGAATCGTCATAAGGAAGTTATTGTCGACCTTATAACAGTTGACAAGCTGTATCAATGGGCATACTGCGTGAACCTTCGCTGCAATACGGTTTACGGTTTCCTTCAGACTGTTGTTGAGCAGACAACCGAGGAAGCTGTCAGCGTCACCGTAACCCATCTCCCAGGACGGCACAAACATCGCAATAACCTTGCAAATGCAGATGTGCAGTATGTCTTCGGAAATTCTGTATTCGATTCTGCGTTTTGCGGTGAGCCATCCGTTTCCGCGGTCAAACTGTCTCATGCCCTTTTTGTCGAGATACTGTTCATCGTTGATCGCGCGAACGAGCACCTGATGAAGCAGATCTCTCTGTTCAGGATTGAATTTATACTGATATAACGATTTTGACATTTTATATCCTCCAAGGTTGTTTTTAAATATATTCTGATTTCATTATATCATCCCGGTGGTAAAAAAGCAAGATAAAATGTTATAATATTTCAGCTTTATGTAATTTTATGCTTGCAAACTGTGAGTTTTTATGCTATAATGTAAGAAACTATGACATCACCGTATGTCACAAGGAGGATTATTATGAAAAAACTTATTGCACTTGTAATGGCATTGGCAGTCTCGTTATCCTTTGCGGCTTGCTCGGGTGGCGAGGATAAAGCAGACAGCAACCTTGTAAAGAAAGGAAGCTTCGAGGTCGGTCAGACTGCGGTGTTTGATGAATTGAAGTTCACCGCAAACGAGGTCAAGGAGTCGACCGGAACCTCTTTCTTTGCTCCCGAAGACGGCAATATTTTCGTCGGTGTCGAATTCACGATTGAGAACAACTCGGAGGAAGAACGTCCGATCAGCGGATATATGTGCTTCGATACACGTGTTGATGATGTTGAGTGTGCTTATTCTCTCACAGGTGTTTGCGCTTTCGACAGTTCCATCGATGAAACCGTGGCTCCCGGCGGCTCGAAGACAGGCTGGTACGTTGTCGAGGCTCCGGAGGACTGGAAAAATCTTGAGATCGAGATCAACCCCGATATTTTCCTGGGCGATCCGATAACATTTGTATATTCAAAGTAAGAGCTTAATAAAATCAAAGTCCGTACGCTGACGTGTGCGGATTTTTTGATACATAAGCTTATGTCGTAAATGTATATCACCTATCGAAAAAAACTATAAATCATCTTGACGGATTCGACAATTTGTGATATAATAGTCTTGCAATTTAATAATTCTGTATGACGTATGCAGGAAACGGTTTCAATACCGCCGAAGGAGTAACGCTCTCAGGTGTCCCGATGGGATGAGGACTGTATACCGACAGAGCTTTGGAGACGTCCGTATAAAAACGGAGGCCGAAGGTGCAAGCGTGAAAACGCAAACTCTCAGGCAAAAGGACAAAGTTTAATGGCTTTTATAGCTGTTTGCGTCTTTTTGTCGTGGTGTGTTTTTTCGCACAACGACATTTTTTTATTTCAGGAGGAAAAATTCATGGAAGCAATTTTGAACTTTATCGGCAAACTGAATGATAACGTCATTTGGGGAATCCCGATGGTTATTTTAATGATCGGTACGGGTATCTTTTTGACCATCCTCACCAAGGGCGTTATATTTACGAAGTTTCACATCGTGATGCGTTATACCACAAAAACGCTTTTCAAAAAAAGAGACAAGGCTGAGATCGAAGAAGGCGCGATTTCACCGTTCCAGGCAGTTTGTACCGCGTTGGCTGCAACCGTCGGAACGGGTAATATCGTCGGTGTTGCATTGGCAATCGCCACGGGTGGTCCCGGTGCTATTTTCTGGCTGTGGATCTCCGCTTTGATCGGTATGGTTATCAAATACTGTGAGGTTACGCTCTCGCAGGCTTACCGTACCACGAATGAAAAGGGTGAGATCGTCGGCGGACCGATGTACTATATCTCAAAGGGTATGGGAAAGAAGTGGCTCGCTATACTGTTTGCCATTTTCGGTGGATTTGCGTCGCTCGGTATCGGAGCTTCCGTACAGTCAAATGCTCTTGCAGGCAGTGTGAATGCCACCTTCAGTGCACCAACCTGGGCTATCGGTATCGTCGTTGCCTGCCTTGGCGCATTGATCTTCATTGGCGGTATCAAGCGTATTGCAAACGTGACTGAGTTTTTGGTTCCCTTTATGTCCATTCTGTATATCGTCGGAGCTATCGTTGTTCTTATAATTAATGCCGGACAAATTCCTGCTGCATTTGCGCTGATCATCAAAAACACCTTCACTGGTACTGCGGCTGTTGGCGGTTTTCTCGGAGCGTCTGTTATGTATGCCTGCCGTATCGGTATGGCTCGCGGTGTTTTCACGCATGAGGCAGGTATGGGTTCCGCTCCCATTGCTCACGCTGCCGCTTCCACCGACCATCCTGCACGTCAGGGCCTCTGGGGAGCGTTTGAGGTGTTCTTCGATTCCATTGTTATGTGTACCGTAACCGCATTGGTTATTCTGACCTCCGGATTGTGGACTGACGCTGCTTATGTTTGAGACACCCGTGCCATGAGCTCTATGGCTTTTGAAAATGCATTCCCCGGTGGACAGTATGTTGTTACTGTCGGACTTTGTCTCTTTGCCTTTGCGACGATAATTGCATGGTACTATTATGGAGAAAAGTGTATTGAATATCTTTCAAAAGGAAACAAGATTATAAAGCTTGTGTATCGTATTATCTATACGCTTATGATTTTCTGGGGCTGTGTTGCAAGTCTTGATGCGGTTTGGGAGTTTGCGGATCTGTTCAACGGCTTGATGGCTGTTCCTAATCTTATAGCATTGATCGTGCTCTCTCCGGTTATCAAGAAGCTGAGCGATAATTTCTTTAAAAATCCCGATGAGAAGCGTCCGGCGGGAACCGATTACAGTGAGTTCCTTCGCGATAAAACCAAGCGTTAATGCTTCGGTGACAAATTAATATTACATAGAAATGCGGCGGTTGAAATATATCGCTGCGTTTTTTATGTGTACAGGAGGATATTGCCTTGTCAGAAACTACATTTGAAATTGGGCGCGAAATATGTTATAATATATAAGGAATCAAAATGACGTCATGATTTCAAAAAAAGAATATGGAGGTACAACAGATGAAAAAGACGATTACTTTTATTTTGAGTGTTGCAATAATCGCCGTTGTGCTTATGACAAGCGCATCTGCTGCTACATCTCATACGGTCGTATCCGGTGATACGATGTGGAAAATCGCCGTAAAATATGAAATGGGACTGAGCGAGATAAAGGGAGCAAATCCGCAGATATCAAACCCGAATCTCATTTATCCCGGACAGGTTCTGACGATTCCGACGACTGATTCGACGGTTCTCGATTTCGAAAAAGAGGTTATCCGCCTTGTTAATGTGGAAAGGACAAAAAACGGACTGAAGGCTCTTACATATAACTGGGAGCTTGCCCGTGTTGCACGTTACAAATCTCAGGATATGAAGGATAACAGATATTTCTCACATACGAGTCCCGTTTACGGCTCACCCTTTACGATGATGAAGAATTTTGGCATCACGTACAGAACCGCAGGCGAAAACATAGCAAGAGGACAGGCAACTCCTCAGGCGGTTGTCAACGCATGGATGAACTCCTCGGGACACCGTGCCAACATCCTGAACGCTTCCTTCACCGAGATCGGTGTTGGTTACGTTTCGGGTGGAAACTACTGGACACAGATGTTCATCGGCAGGTAAAATAAGAGAATAAATAAGATCCGAAGCTATCACCATGCTGTGACGGTTTCGGATTTTTTATATGGCAGACTGACTGCCAAACGGTTCTGTGAACTGTCCAAAAGGAAGCCTCCATGTGGGAGATAGGTGTAAAAGATTGCTTCTCAACTTTAACGGAGAGGGAAAATGCCAAAAGTGAACCCTCTCACCCGCTTTCGCGGGAGCTCTCCCGGAGGGCGAGCCTTTGGAGGATGCTCGTTTACGGGTTAAGCTGTTAATTATGATCATTTAATATCGAATATGCTTAAAATAATCGTCATTCGCTTGACATGGGGTGTTCGACTGTGGTATAATACCGAGGGACAAATATTTGAAGCATGGAGATATATTTACAATGGAAGCCGAAGAAAAGCTTTTGGGCACACGTGTGCTCGCGTTTATAAAGAAAAACATCGTTATGCTCATAGCACTCATGGCGGCTGTGGTGACGATGTTCATAGTTCCTCCGGATGAGGAGTACATAGGTTATTTTGATTTCAAGACGCTGACCTGTCTTTTCTGTGTCCTTGCCGTGGTTTGCGCGCTCAAGAATATCAACTTCTTTTATATGCTTGCGAGAAAGGTCGTGCGGCTTTTCAAAAATGCACGTATGAGCATTCTTGCGCTTGTTTACATAACCTTCATCGGCTCGATGCTGATCGCAAACGACATGGCACTGCTGACGTTCCTGCCGCTCGGTTATCTTGTGCTGACGACGACGGGTAAGCAAAAATACATGGCGTTCACGTTTGTCATGCAGAACATCGCCGCTAACCTTGGCGGTATGCTGACGCCGTTCGGTAATCCGCAGAATTTGTTTCTCTATTCAAAATTCGAGATACCGAATCTTGAGTTCATGGCGATAATGGCACCGCCGTTCATTCTTTCGGTGCTGCTTATTACGCTCTGCTGTATCATTTTCGTGAAACCCGAGCCGCTTGACGTTTCCGATGAAAGGATCGTGCTTGAACCGAAGCGAACGGTGATATATCTGATTTTGTTTGCATTGTCAATACTCATCGTTTTCCGCGGAATCCCCTATTTGATCGGGCTTGTTATAATCCCTGCGGTGCTCCTGTTCATGGATAGAAAGGCACTGAAAATGGTCGACTACGGACTGCTTTTGACGTTCGTTTTCTTCTTCATTTTCTCGGGAAACATGGCGCGAATTGATGCTGTGCGTGATCTTCTTTCCTCGCTTCTTGAAAAGAGCACACTCCTGTTCAGCGTCATATCCTGTCAGTTCATCAGTAACGTACCCTCTGCGATACTCCTCTCGCAGTTCACGGACAATTACGCAGAACTGCTCATCGGCGTTAACATCGGCGGTGTCGGTGCACTTGTGGCATCTCTTGCGAGTCTCATCACCTTCCGCGAATATGTCAAGTCAAACCCCGGCAAGACGAAATATTATATCGGTATGTTCTCGCTGTTTAACTTTGGCTTTTTGATCGTTTTGACCGTGTTTATGCTGCTTTTGACGTAACGCTTATCAAAATAAAAGTTCCTGCAAACAACAAAAAAGCCTTCTCCTGTGGGAGAGAGGTGGAAAAGATTGCTCCGCAACTTTGTGGATGAGGAGTTCAAATGCTACCATATAATAAAAAACTTGTACCGAATGCGAGGACACTGCGAAAGAATATGACGCCAGAGGAAAAGCATTTATGGTATGACTTCCTGAAAAGACTTCCGCTTAATGTGAAACGTCAACATAATATAGAGAATTATATTGTTGATTTTTATATTGCGCAAAAAAAGCTTGTCATAGAGCTGGACGGAATACAGCATTTGGCAAGTGAGCATAAGAAACAAGATATGCAGCGAGATGCTGTGCTGTCGACGTGGGGGATTACGGTGTTGCGATATTCAAACGAAAGTGTACGGAATAACTTTAATGCTGTTGCATCAGATATACTGAGACATCTTGGATTAAGTTTTTCGGATTTGAAGCCTTTGCAATAACGCCTCATCCGTCAAAGTTGCGATTGCTTCCTTGGCAATGACACCTCATCCGTCAGCCTGCGGCTGCCACCTTCTCCCACTGGAGAAGGCTTTAAGTGAGTTTTATGTATTAATAAAAGTTCCTGCAACCCGTTTGAAGGCTGCAGGATTTTTATATTATTTCTCGCAGTACATTTCGAGATACTGCTCCATGCGCTCGCGTACCTCATCATTAAGCGGTACAGTGCCGTCGATCTCACGGTTGTGCATATGGTCGATGATCTCGCGTACGGTTACGATCGGGTGAACCTTGATACCGAACTCCGCACCGATCTCCTTGATTGCGGTCGTACCCGACTGTCCGCGTTCCATGCGGTCAACCGAGATGATCATGTGCTCGACCTTGACGTCAGCTGCCGCTTTAAGCTGGGGAAGAGTCTCACGAACTGCCGTGCCTGCCGTGATAACGTCCTCGATGATAACAACGCGATCACCGTCCGAGAGCTTTGCGCCGACCATGTTGCCGCCCTCACCGTGATCCTTCGCTTCCTTGCGGTTGAAGCAGTAGGGCTTGTCTATGCCGTACTCGGTAAAGAGAGAGCAGGCTGTGACGGTTGCAAGCGGAATACCCTTGTAAGCCGGGCCAAACAGCACGTCAAAATCGTCGCCGACGTTGTTCTTTAAGCATTCAGCGTAATATTTGCCGAGCTTTGCCATCTGTGCGCCGGTCTTGTAGTTGCCGGTGTTGACGAAGTAAGGGGACTTTCTGCCGCTCTTGGTTGTGAAATCACCGAAGCGAAGTACGCCGCTTCTTACCATAAATTCAATGAAATCTGTCTTGTAGCTCATTTTTGTATCTCCTGTGTTTTTTATTTTATTATTAACATTATATCACCTTTTGCCGCGAAAGTAAATACATATTTTGCCGATTTATCTGTACAAAAAGGAAAAAATATGATAGAATATAGTTAAAGCAGAACCGAAAGGAAAATATTATGGCTGAATTTAAAACAAACGTATACCGTATATTTGATAAAGAAAAGCTTCCGTATACGCCGCATACCTATGAGCACGGTGACGGTGCAGTTGACGGAATGACACTTGCAGGCTTGCTCGGAATTGATCCCTCCCGTATCTTCAAAACGCTCGTCACCAAGGGTGCTGACCGCAATTATTACGTGTTTGACGTGCCCGTGAACCGTGAGCTTGACCTTAAAAAGGCGGCGAAGGCTGTGGGCGTAAAATCGGTTGAGATGATCCCCGTTGCCGATATAAACAAGGTTACGGGCTACATTCGCGGCGGCTGTTCACCGATCGGGATGAAGAAAAAGTACCGTACAGTTTTTGACGCGACGGCGAAAGAGTGTGAAACGATGCTCGTCAGCGCAGGTAAGATAGGTTGGCAGATCGAAGCGAAGCCGGATGATCTTGCACGTCTTGCCGATGCGACGTTCGCGGATATATTGCTTGCGCTGTTGTAACGCCGCTGACGCGACTGAAGTTAGATTTGTTTGCAAAAAATTCGTGCAAACCTCTTGCAATTGCGAAAAAAATATGATATACTATTATAAATGCGATGACTGAGTTTGCCGCTCATGTCGGGCGTGTACAGAGAGGATCGTCTTGGCTGTGAACGATCCCATGCCTTTGAGTACGGCGTTTCACTTACGAGCAGTGACGGTGAAGGTTCACTTGTAGCCGTCAACGCTTGACAACCGTTAAATTGTCGCCGAGTGTATTGCTTGGTTTCACAGGCAATAAATTAAGGTGGTACCGCGGAAACGCATATGAAAATATGCCGCTTCGTCCTTGTTTTTTCACGGGGATGGGCGGCTTTTTTGTCGCTGTTCCCACCATATTATATTACAGGAAAGGACAGACCAACATGAAACAAAAACTTGAAGAAATCCGTGCGGCGGCTGTGGCGGAGCTTTCCAGTGCCGATGCTGACCTTGAAGCGCTTCGTATACGCTTCCTCGGAAAAAAGGGTGAGCTGACCGCAGTTCTTCGCGGAATGGGACAGCTTACTGCAGAAGAGCGTCCCGTTATCGGACAGCTCGCAAATGAAGTACGTGAGTACATCGAAAACGCCATCGCCGAAAAGGCGGAGACACAGAAAACTGCGGCACTCGCAAAGAAGCTCGAGGAGGAGCGTCTTGACGTTACAATGCCCGGTAAAGCTCCCGAGATCGGTAAGCGTCATCCCCTTGCACAGGTACAGAAGGATATGGAGGATATCTTCATCGGTATGGGCTTCTCCATCGTTGAAGGCCCTGAGGTTGAATATGATTATTACAACTTCCAGGCGCTCAATATCCCCGAAAACCATCCTGCACGTGACACACAGGACACCTTCTATATAACCGAAAATATCCTGCTGCGTTCGCAGACCTCTCCCGTACAGGTTCGTACTATGGAGAAGCAGCGTCCTCCGATTCGTATCATCTCGCCCGGACGTGTTTACCGTTCGGATGCTGTTGACGCGTCTCATTCTCCGCTTTTCCATCAGCTTGAAGGACTTGTTGTTGACAAGGGTATCACCATGGGTGACCTTAAGGGTACACTCGAAACCTTTGCAAAGACCATGTTCGGCGAGCAGACACAGATCCGTTTCAGACCGCACCACTTCCCGTTCACCGAGCCGTCTGCCGAGGTTGACGTATCCTGCTTCGTTTGCGGCGGTAAGGGCTGTAAGCTCTGTAAGGGTGAGGGTTGGATCGAGATTCTCGGCGCAGGTATGGTTCACCCGAACGTACTTCGCGGATGCAACATTGATCCCGACGAATACAGCGGTTTTGCGTTTGGTATGGGTGTTGAGCGTATCACGATGATCAAGTACGGCATTGACGATATGCGTTACCTTTACGAAAATGACGTACGCTTCTTAAATCAGTTCTGATCGAAAGGAGATTAACAATGAATTTATCACTTAACTGGGCAAAGGATTACGTCAGTCTCGACGGGATCACGCCCAAGGAATACTGCGACCGTCTGACCGCTACAGGCTCAAAGGTCGAGGGATATGAAATACTCGGCGAGGACATCGAAAACGTCGTTGCCGGCAAGGTTATCTCGCTTGAGCGTCACCCCGATTCCGATCACCTCTGGATCTGCCAGATAGATATCGGTGAGGAAGCTCCGGTGCAGATCGTTACCGGCGCACAGAATGTTTTCGCAGGTGCTATGGTCCCCGTTGCGAAGGCTCCGTCAAAGCTTCCCGGCGGCGTTAACATCAAGGCAGGCAAGCTCCGCGGTGTACCCTCAAACGGTATGCTCTGCTCTATCGGCGAGCTTAATTTAACAACCCATGATATGCCCGGCGCAATCGAGGACGGTATCTTCATCATGGACGGCATCGACTGCAAGCCCGGTGACGATATTCACGATGTTCTGAAGCTTACTGATACAGTTGTTGAATTTGAGATCACCTCGAACCGTCCCGACTGTCTTTCTGTGCTCGGACTTGCACGTGAAACTGCGGTTTCGTTTGATCGCGAGTTCAAGCCGACCACTCCCGTTGTCACTTATGCAAATGATGACGACAAGATTGAAAATTATCTCTCGGTTGACGTTAAGAACGCCGAGCTCTGTCCGCGTTACACTGCGCGTGTTGTCAAGAACGTAAAGATCGAGCCGTCTCCGCTGTGGCTTCGCATGAGACTTCGTGCGTCGGGCGTTCGCCCCATTAACAATATCGTTGACATCACAAACTACGTAATGCTCGAATACGGTCAGCCGATGCACGCGTTTGACTACACCTGTCTTGACGGTTCGCAGATCATCGTAAGAAATGCGGCTGACGGCGAGGTTTTCAAGTCGCTTGACGATATCGATCACACACTTAATTCGACCAATCTCGTCATCGCGGATGCTAAAAAGGCGGTTGCACTTGCAGGCGTTATGGGCGGTGCGAACAGCGAGATCAAGGACGATACAAAGACGGTTGTTTTCGAGTCTGCAAACTTCCTCGGAAGCTCGGTACGTGTTACGGCAAAGAGCCAGGGCATGAGAACCGAATCCTCGGGACGCTTTGAAAAAGGACTCGATCCCGAAAACACCATGCCGGCACTTGACCGTGCGTGTGAGCTTATCACGCTTCTCGGTGCAGGTGAGGTCGTTAACGGCACGATCGACGTTTACAAGGGCAAGGAAGAGCCCTTCACAATGAAGCTTGACGCGGCAAAGATCAACGCTTTCCTCGGTCTTGACGTGAGTGAGGACTATATGAAGGATGTCCTTGAAAAGCTCGAGTTCAAGGTTGACGGCGACACACTTACCGTTCCGTCTTTCCGTGCTGACTGCCGTTGTATGAACGATATCGCGGAGGAAATTCTCCGTATTTACGGTTACGACACCATCAAATCGACCAAGTTCGTAACTCCGATCACCTCGGGCAGCCGTACTCCGATGCAGAAGTTCGAGCTTGTCTGTGCCGATACGCTCTGTGCAATGGGACTTTACGAGTGTGAGACGTTCTCGTTCATCAGCCCGAAGTTCTACGATAAGATCGCAATGGCAGAGGATGATCCGAGACGTAAGTCGATCGTTATCTCCAATCCTCTCGGCGAGGACACCAGCGTAATGCGTACAACCGCGATCCCCTCGATGCTTGAGGTGCTTGCGCGAAACAACAACTATCACGCAGGCAAGACCGCACTTTACGAAATGGCGAAGATATACATTCCCGATGCTGATCCGAAGAATCTTCCCGAGGAACGCCGTCGTATTACAATCGGCTTCTTCCGTGACGGTGACTTCTACACCTTAAAGGGAATGGTGGATAAGCTGCTCGACAAGGCAGGCATCAGTGATGTAACCTACGTTGCCGAAAGAGGTGACGCGGCATTCCATCCGGGACGCTGTGCAAAGCTTGTTACTGCAGACGGTACACTTCTCGGAACACTCGGTGAGATCCATCCGACTGTATCCGCAGGTTATGAGATCGATGCTCCCGTTTACGTTGCAGATCTCGATTTCGAGAATATGTTTGCAAAATCGAAGCTTGACAAGGCATTTAAGCCTCTGCCGAAGTTCCCGGCAACGACACGTGACTTCGCATTCGTCTGCGATGACGAGCTTGAGGTTGGCGCGATCGAAGCGGTTATGAAGAAGGCAGGCGGAAAGCTTGTTGAGGAAATTAAGCTGTTCGACGTTTACCGCGGCAAACAGCTCGGAGAGGGCAAAAAGAGCGTGGCGTTCAGTGTCATCCTCCGTGCGCCCGACCGTACACTCACCGACGACGAAGCGGACAAGACCTCCAAAAAGATTCTCACCCTGCTCGAAAAAGAGCTTGGTATTACATTAAGAGCATAAATAAATACATGAGCTGCCGTATGGTGGCTCATTTTTTTGTGTGGGGCAAAGAAGATACGCGGCTTTTTTGTGGCATTCGCTCACAGAGTGTTTGCATAGGGCTTCGAGAAGCACCTCATCCGGCTCGCTATGCTCGCCACCTTCTCCCGCTGGAGAAGGCTTTAGATTAGTCAAAGCCGCGAAACGAAAGAAGGTGAATCTGATGCCGGCAAAGCTGGCAGGGCGAACGGTCACAGCGAACAAAGCGAATTGTGAGCCTGCGAACTGAGCGCGAATCGAGCGCAGGCAAAGGAAAGAGGGAGAGCTCGAGAGGGAAGAAAAACATCGCGCAGCGTTGGTTGTCGTCCCTCTCGAATTACGCAAAGCTCGAAGCAGTATACTCCGAATTACCCTCTCAGTCAAAGTTGCGAAGCAATCTTTTGCAGCTCCTCCCGGAGGGCGAGCCAAAGTTAGTTTGTGCCGGCGTTGACGTGCGTTTCCGCTTACCAATGTAGCATTCCCCCAAAAAACAAAAAGGCTGTCATTTTCAGACAACCTTTTGATTTTATATAAACTTATACACCCGAGTAAGCCGCGAAGCCGCCGTCAACGGGAACAACAACACCGTTTACAAATCCCGATGCCTTGTTGTCAACAAGCCAGAGAAGCGTACCGATGAGATCATCAGTCTCACCGAAACGGTTCATCGGTGTGTGGTTGAGAATCTTCTCAGAACGTGCGGTCAGTGAACCGTCCGGATTGAAAAGAAGCGCATGATTCTGATTGGTGCAGAAGAAGCCGGGTGCGATTGCGTTAACACGAATGCCCACCTTCGAGAAATGTACCGCAAGCCACTGGGTGAAGTTGGAAACCGCCGCCTTTGCACCCGAGTATGCAGGAATCTTGGTAAGCGGGCTGAATGCGTTCATGCTCGATACGTTGAGAATAACGGTGTTGCCCTTCTTTGCCATGTCCTTTGCGAAAACCTGTGTCGGAAGAAGTGTTCCGAGGAAGTTTAAGTTGAATACAAAACCGATTCCGTCGGGATCGAGGTCGAAGAAGGTCTTAACGTCCTCTGCTGTGCCCTCGAGATCCTCGGGGAAAAGATATTCCTTAGTGGTAGTACCCTTGGGATTGTTACCGCCTGCACCGTTGAGAAGAATATCCAAAGTTCCGAACTTTGCAAGGATCTCCTCACGTGCCGCCTCAAGACTTGCCTTGTCGAGTACGTTTGCCGCAACTGCAATAGCTGTACCGCCGTCTGCAGTGATCTCGTCAGCAACCTTCTGTGCCGCTTCAAGACGGAGGTCACAAACTGCAACCTTTGCACCGCAAGCCGCAAGTGCCTTTGCAAACTCGGAACAGAGTACACCGCCACCACCGGTTACAAGTGCTGTTTTTCCGGAAAGATCAATTTGAAAAGGTAATTTCATGATTACATCTCCTTTATTACAATAGATATTACAATACTATTTTAACTCAAATACTTAAAAAATGAAAGCGTTTTATTTAAACTTATCAAATTTTTTACGCAAATATAAAAATTCACACGACATTGTCGGCAAATCGTATGTTTTCATGCGTTTGTTACCTGTTCATCATTATCATAAGTCCGCGTGCAGTGGCATCAAGAGGATCGTCCGCAACGATCACCTCTCTGCCGATCGCCTCCGAAATGTAACTGCCCATACCCTCGGTCAGTGCGCCGCCGCCAACTAAAATGATACGGTCAGCCACCGATATGTTTTCACCGTGATGAGGCAGGTTTTTGAGCATCGAGGTTATCACATTCACCGTGTCGTCTATATGCGGCGTACAGTCATTGAGCAATTCTTTGGCCGGAACAGTGATGCGTCTCGGCATACCCGTCGCTGTGTCAACACCCGAAAACTCGATCGGTGACGGTTCGGGATTTACAAGTGACAGTGTGTGCTTTGCCTCGCGTACGTCTGCCGGTGTGACAGTAAGACTGTAAGCCGAGCGAATGTACGAGATCATGGCAGAATCGGAGGAATCACCGCCGCCGTGTACCGTTTCGGTGCGCAGTATCTCGCCCATGCGGATGTATGACGCTTCAACCGAGCCTGCACCGATATCACATATGATCGTGCCGCCGAGATAATCGGGCTCTTCGACGAGCGGTTCGGCATCGCATCCCAGCCAAGCAGTTGCCGCCGAATCAACGAGCGTGATCTTGCCCGTACGACAGTCACCGAGAGCACGTATCAGCAACTCACGGTTTCTTGCACCGAAGCCTTGCTTGGTCGGAGCTAAAATGTGCTTTTTTACCCTTGGTGCGGCAGTTTCAAGTGCGTGGTCAAGGATCTCCGCGGCGAGATTGAAATCGGTTATGGTATTATCGATTATCGGACGGCGGAGCGTTACCGTTCCGGGTGCACGTCCGTGAGTCAAGAGAGCCTCTGTACCAATAGCGACGACGTTTCCCACGGTGTCAACTGCCGCGATATTCGGCTCTCTTAAAACTATTCCTTTATCGTTTTGGCAGATCTCGATATTGCGTGTACCGAAATCCACTCCGAGTGTTACAGCCATATTAATAGCTCCTCTTTCCGATATAATCACAGGCTTCAAGCCCGAATTCTTCTTCTAACATAGTACGCAGACGTGCTATCGGTAAGCCGACCACATTATAATAGTCGCCGTAAAGCTTGTCAACGAAAAAACCGCCGAGTCCCTGTACCGCATACGAGCCTGCCTTGTCAAGTGGTTCACCGCTGTTTGCGTAAAACTCTGCGTCACGCTCGCTCACCTTGCCGAAAAGCACACGTGTTTCAACCGAATCGCTGACTGCGTGCTCACGTCCGTTTATTCTGCCGATAAGTGCGATACCCGAAAAAACCGAGTTTTCACGCCCCGAAAGGGAAAGAAACGTCTCTTTTGCATCCTCTCTGTCGCGTGGTTTACCGAGTATACGCTCACCGTCCCAAACGACGGTATCCGAGCCGAGGACGATATAATCACCCTCAAATTCATGTGCATCCACAACCGCCCTTGCCTTACGCATCGCAATCTCACAAACAAGCTCGTGCGGCGAAATTTCACCCTCCACGGTTTCGTCGCAGTCTGAAACGATGACTTCAAATTCCATACCGAGCATCATGAGAAGCTCGCGACGTCTTGGAGAGCCTGACGCCAGAATGAATTTCGGTGCCATTATGTGATTGTCCTCCTGTTTTCTGAGTGTCATTTGTGATATTTTCCGCCTGCGGCAATGTTGAGGGCACGGTAAAGCTGTTCTAATAATATAACTCGCATAAGCTGATGCGGAAAGGTCATTTTCGAGATGGAAAGCTTCATACGGCAGGCGTTTTTAACCTTGTCCGAAAGTCCGTCCGAGCCGCCGATTATAAGGCAGATATCGGAAAAACCCTCGCCTGCGATGCTTGTTAACTTTTCTGAAAACTCCTCGCTTGAAGATTGCTTACCCTCAACGCAGAGCGCGATCAGATAGGCTCTTTGCGGAACTGCGGAAAGGATACGTTCGCCTTCTTTTTCGAGTGCGGCAGAAATTTCCGCGGCAGACGGCTTCTCGGGCAGACGTTCATCCTTTATGGAAATATTATTGACCGTACAGTACGCGCCGAGGCGTTTTTCATATTCGGCGATCGCGTCGGTCAGATATTTTTCCTTGACCGTCCCAACGTGGACGATGTGTATGTGTAACATTGGTGGGACTCCTTGTGGATTTTGTGGGTTGTACTCAAACTAACCTCGTCGGCACATTCGGCGATGCCACTCCGAGAAAAACATCCTTTTTATCAAGAGTACAAAACGCCGTCTGATACGCAAGCTCGGGCATATTGTTCTCCTCGCTGAGATGAGCTAAAAGTATACGCTTTGTTCCCGCCGCAACAAGACGTGACACAAACGCCGCTGCAGCTTCGTTCGAAAGATGACCGCAGGGCGAAAGTATACGTCGCTTCAGATCGTACGTGTATGGACCGCAGAGGAGCATATTTTCGTCGTGATTTGATTCGAGTATCACATTCTCACAGCCCGTCAGCGCATCCGAAACCTCGTCAGTGATGCAGCCGATGTCCGTTGCAAGCGCAAGTGTATGCTTGTCCGTGCCGTCCGTGACGATATATCCGACGCTCGCGGCACTGTCGTGTGACGTTACAAATGAACGTACGGTAAGTGCACCGACCTGTTCAGTGAAAATCGGCGGATGGATCACCGAAACGGCCGCCATATGCTCGGTTTTTGTTCCACGCAGATACGCACGTGCCGACGGCTCGGTTATATGTATCGGTATTTTGTATTTTTTCGAGATTATCTCAAGTCCCGAAACGTGATCGGAATGCTCGTGCGTTACAAATATCGCCTTGATACGCGAAATATCCGAGCCGACCGATGAAAGTGACTCGCAGATACGTTTACAGCTGATACCTGCGTCAATGAGTATTTCATCCTCACCGAGCTTGACGTAAACCGAATTCCCCTTGGAGCTTGAAGCTAAGGTGTAAACCGAAAATTCCATTATTGACCACCGAATATCGACGATAATGCGCCGCTGAAAAAGTCTCCGTAAAAAAGGTAAACGATATCGAAAAGTATCGAGAAAATGAACGGCAGAAGCACGAGCATCAGCTTTTTTGCCTGCTTTTTACGACGGTTGAGTTTCGCGCAGATCTCCTCAATCTCATCGGGCTCTGCCACGCCGTCAAGCATATCGGGCGTTACCTCTTTGTGCGAAAATCCGCTGTTCAAAAAGATGATAGCGCAGGCAAGTGCCGCCGTAATGATAAAATATATCGGCATTATTATCGGAACGCCGCCGATGGGGAGAAATTTTATCGTTATCAGCGTTTCATAAAGCACGAATGCCGCAATCGTTGACAGCGCGATCAAAATTGCACGCTTTACGTTGAACGGCTTTTTTGGAGTTGTCGCCGGAACAACCTCGGTGCTTTTTTTCTTCTTTTTCTTTTTTGCCATTATTCTATACGGATCGCACCGTAAGGACGCACCTTGAGCACAGTCGTTGCACCCTCACCGAACGCATTGTCGAGCGCTTCCTTGAACGCCGGAACATCCTCGTTTGCAACGAATGCCTGAATAGTACCTGCAAATCCGCCGCCGTGTACTCGCCATGCCGCACGTTTACCCGAAAGTGTCATATCGGCAAGGCAGAGTGCGAGTGAAAGTCCCTGCTCGTGTACGTTTTTGACCGTGTAAACATTCTGCAGATATTTGAAGCTCGAATTGCCGGACTCTGTAACGCCTGCAAAAAATGCATCGAGATCTCCCGATTTGAGTGCGGCTGTCTGCTTTGTAACGCGCTCGTTTTCGTTTTTATAGTGTATAGCACGCATAAGTGCACGGTCACCTGCGAATTTACGCAGTGCCTTGATATTTTTAAGTATTTCTTCGGTCGAAACCTCGCGAAGCACGGGCTTACCGAAGTAAGAAGCGACCTTTTTCATATCCGCCGGAACGGATGCGTAATCCTCGTTAAGATCGGCATGGTTTCCGCCTGTGTTAACGATACAGAGGTTATATCCTGCGCCCGAGAGGTCAAACGGGAGCTTTTCGATTATAGGGTCAGCCGGATTCTTGAAGTCGATCGCAACAAAGCCGCCGACTGCACATGCGGTCTGATCCATAAGTCCGCTGGGCTTGCCGAAGAATACGTTCTCCGAATACTGTGCGATCTTTGCGATCTCGGCGTTTTCAACCTCGCCATTGTTATAGAAGCCGTTCAGTATCAGTCCGACCATATCCTCAAACGCCGCAGATGACGAAAGTCCCGAGCCCTTGAAAACGTTCGAGGTTGTATAAGCGTCATAACCGCCGACCTCGTGACCGTATTTGAGGAATCCCGAGCACATACCCGAGATGATCGATTTTGAGGTATAGTAAAGCGACTCGTCAACGTGCGGATCGGTGATATCGACCTCATCGATCGGGAAGCCCTCGGATTTGATGTTGATGTGCATATCGTCACGCGGTGATGCTGCGGCAATGATATCAAGGTCGATCGATGCCGCGAGAACCTTGCCGTAATTATGGTCGGTATGGTTACCCGAAATCTCGCTTCTGCCGGCAACGGAGAAAAGTGATATCTCACGCTCCGCTCCGAAAAGCTCTGCAAACTCATTGACTGTCTTTATATAACGAGCCTCCTGCGCCTTTATGCTTTGCTCGCCGTAAAGCTCGGTGAATATCGCGGTGTATTTGCCGCTCTCTATTGCTTTTATAAGCTCTTTTGCATTCATGGTGGTGTTTCCTTTCTTGGGTGGTGTGTGGTGTAATTGTTCGCGTAAAGGGGGGTGCGGAAATGCCCTCTCCGTCACGTCGTTCCTCCGTGCCACCTCTCCCGGAGTGAGAGGCTAAAGTTAGTCTGTGCCGTAATGTCGTTTTACGAGGCATATTGTTCTGATGCTTTGAGTAACCTTAAAGCCTCGCCCTTTGGGAGAGGTGGCGAGCGAAGCGAGACGGAGAGGGCAAAACGCCGCATGAGGGCAATTCGCATCGGAACTTCAATTTTTCACAATCGCGCGTCTTGCAAGATCAAGTGCGTGACTTGCGCTGACGAAACGGATATATTCACGTGTTGCACGTTCGCCGAGTGTTAACTCTCGTACTTCCTCGTGATTGTCACATGATACAGCGACGTATACTCGTCCGACCGGCTTTTCTGGAGTGCCTCCGGTTGGCCCGGCAACGCCTGTTGTTGAGATTCCGACGTCTGCACCGAAAAGCTCACGTACGCCGCGTGCCATTTGCAGGGCTGTGTCAGGTGAGACTGCGCCGTGACGTTCAAGCGTTTCGTGGGATACTCCGACGAATTTTTCCTTTATGCGGTTTGCGTATGTGACGATACTGCCGTCTATTACCGAGCTTGAACCGCTGACGTTCGTGATACGCTTTGCAACGTAACCGCCTGTACACGATTCTGCCGCCGCGATCGTTTTGCCTTGCTTTAGCAGCTCATTTACGAGTGCCGCTTCAAGTGAGCCTGCGTCGATGCCGTATATATAGTCACCAACCTCGGTTTCACGGATCTTTGCAATCATTTCATCGCACATCGCCGAGCACTCGGGTTCGTTTTCACCCGATGCGGTAACGCGGAGAAGCACTTCACCGTCCTTTGCATAAGGTGCGAGTGTCGGATTCTTTGAATTTAACATGATATCCTTGAGTACGGTTTCAACCTTGGATTCGCCCATGCCGAAGATGTTGACGGTTTTCGAGAGAAGCACACGTTCCGAAAATTTCTTTAAATACGGAACGACCACCTCGTCAAACATCGGTTCAAGCTCACGCGGAGGCCCGGGAAGCATGATTATGATCTTGCCTTTTTCCTCGTCCTCAATTGCGAGTCCCGGTGCTGTGCCGTAATCGTTTTTAAAGACGACTGCACCCTCGGGCATTAACGCCTGCTTTTTGTTGTTTTCTGTCATTGTGAGTCCGCGGTTCGCGAATCGTGCACGCATACGCTCAAGGCTTTCTTCGTGCAGATACATCGAGCGTCCCATCAGTCTTGCCGCCGTTTCCTTGGTGAGGTCATCGTACGTCGGGCCGAGTCCGCCGGTTAATATTACGAGATCGCTCCGTCCGAGTGCGAGTGTCAACGCTTCCTCAAGACGTTCGGGATTGTCACCGACCACGCCCTGGTGGTAGAGGTTTATACCAAGTGCAGCGAGTCCTCTTGCGACATATGCGGCATCGGTGTTAACTATGTCACCGAGAAGCAGCTCTGTTCCGACCGATAAGATCTCGGAGTTTTTGATTTTTATCATAAGTTACATCCCCATAAAGTGTTTTATTGCTAAGATTACTAAAATGTGCAGCGGATAGAATATGTAAAAAGCATATTTGAATCTGAACTTACCTCGCTCGCCGTTATAGAAGCAAAGGGGGATGAGAGCGAGCAGGGAATAAAGCTGCAGCCTGCCGGAAACCCGACAAAGAAGGGCAAGAACAAGTGCGAAAGAGATAAGCTTCAGCCATTTGTTTTTAGGAACGAAGGCGGCTAAGGGGAGTATGATTCCGAAGAAGCCGTAATCAAATGCGATTCCCATGGGATAAAGAATTTTGTTTACGAGAATATAGAGTGAACCCACAAGGATGATCGGCAGGGGAATGAGCCACCGATTCTCCATTGCGATGTCTGTCAGATAAATAAGCAGTATAGACACGGAGAAGGTCAAAAGTATGTTAAGCTTTGTTTCGCCGTATGCAAACATAAATGACTGACAGAAAACGCCCAGCAGAAAGATTTCGAAAAAATGTCGCAGTCTGTTTTTGGTGTAGGTACATCCCTCGGCGATAAGGAAAGCGAATATCGGCATTGCCAAGCGTCCGATGATCCGCATCGTGACATAATCATCAAAAAGATAAACGCCCAGATGGTCAACAAGCATTGTCACCATTGCGATGACCTTCAGCATATTCGATGTCAAAAATCCCTTTTTGGAAAATTCAAGGTTCATATTGTTTCCCCTCCCACAGATTTCGCCAAGGATGGAAATAGGCATCTGCCGACGGGGAAATCCGGGACAGTGCCTATATCCTGACTCAAATTATTATCAAAAATTATTTGCCTTCGTAAAGAGGATACTTATCGCAGATCTTGGTAACCTCGGCACGGATATAGTCCGCAGAGTTTTCGAAGTCTGTTGCCGCAAGCTTGATGAGGTGAGCGATAACTCTCATGTCGTCCTCCTTAAGTCCGCGCGATGTGACTGCCGGAGTACCGATACGAACGCCGCTGGTTACGAACGGAGATTCGGGATCGTTCGGGATAGCGTTCTTGTTAACTGTGATATAAACCTCGTCGAGCTGCTTTTCGAGCTGCTTACCTGTGATACCCATCGAACGGAGGTCAAGCAGCATGAGATGGTTGTCCGTACCGCCGGAAACGAGATCGAAGCCTTCTGCAACGAGTGCCTCAGAGAGAGCCTTTGCGTTCTTGACGATCTGCTCCTGGTATGCCTTGAATTCGGGCTTTAATGCCTCACCGAAGCAAACTGCCTTGGATGCGATAACGTGCATGAGGGGACCGCCCTGTGTTCCGGGGAATACAGCCTTGTTGATAGCCTTTGCAAGCTCCTCACGGCAGAGGATCATACCGCCTCTCGGTCCGCGCAGAGTTTTATGAGTGGTTGTTGTAACGATATCAGCGTACGGAACGGGATTCGGATGGAGTCCTGCCGCAACGAGACCTGCGATGTGTGCCATATCAACCATGAGATATGCGCCGACGCTCTTTGCGATCTCGGAAAGACGCTTGAAGTCGATGATTCTCGGATAAGCGGAAGCACCTGCAACGATCAGCTTCGGCTTGTTCTCTTTTGCGAGGAACTCAACCTTATCGTAATCGATTCTGCCATCGTCCTCAACGCCGTAAGGAACGAAATTGTAAAGCAGACCGGAAATGTTTACGGGGCTTCCGTGAGTTAAGTGACCACCGTGTGCCAGGTTCATACCGAGAACGGTGTCGCCGGGCTGGAGAAGAGCAATGTAAACAGCGGTGTTAGCCTGTGCACCGGAGTGAGGCTGTACGTTTGCGTGCTCGGCACCGAAAAGCTTGCAGGCGCGTTCGATTGCGATGTTTTCCGCGATATCGACACATTCGCATCCGCCGTAGTAACGCTTGCCGGGATAACCCTCTGCGTATTTATTTGTAAGTACAGTGCCCATAGCCGCCATAACTGCGGGAGAAACGACGTTCTCGGAGGCGATAAGCTCAAGACCTCTCTGCTGACGTGCGTATTCCTTTTCAATGGCATCACCGATTTCGGCATCGTACTCCTTGATAAAGCTCATATTTTCCTTAACCATTTTATAATCTCCTTGTTGATTTTATTATAGTTATTATCTATACTAAATATTATACAATATATTATCGGAAATTACAATAAGTATTTTGTAAATATTCTGCCAAATTAACGGCGACTTTTATTGCAAAATGCGAATAAATGTGAGGGCAAGGAAATGCAAACTGTGCAATGCACAAAAAAATCCGAAAATTTTTGTCGAAAATGTAAAATTTCAATTTTTTTGCGTAAAATTCGCTGTGAGGTATTGACAGAAACCACAAAATCATGGTATCATATTAGTGTCACATTAGCCAATATGTAATTGTACAACAAAGCCGCCATGTAAAAGTGTACGGTCTTGTTGTTTGTTGACTTTTGTGTTACTTAACGAGCGTATGCGTCTTTTCGCGCGCAGACAGGTGGAGGACAGGAAAACGGCGAAGATAACACTGATAACTTCATGCAAGGGCGGAGTCGGTAAATCCACCGTTTCGGCAAATCTTGCAATGTCACTTGCCGAGCGCGGTAAAAAGGTGCTCCTCTGCGACTGCGATTTCGATATGCGCTGTCTCGACCTAATGCTCGGAGTTGAAAATGATATAATGTACGATCTTTACGATGCCGCCAAGGGACGGTGCGATATATCACGCGCACTGCTTCGGGATGAGCGTTCGGAGAATCTTTGGTTTGCGGCAGCTCCATATAAGGGCGGACGTGAAATTACGGCAGATGAATTTACGGCTATCATCGAGGGAGCGATCGCGCTCGAGGAGTTTGATCATGTGCTGCTCGATACGCCGGGTTCGCTTGGGGTACCTGCGATTCTCGAATCTGGCATTGTTGAAACTGCGGTGATCGTTGCGTCGCATCAGCCGTCAACAATACGTGCGGCAGGGCAGACGGGCGAGTATCTTGCGGAAAATAGCATAACGGATCAGAGGTTGCTTATAAACAGCTTCGATTTTGAAGCGGCTCTCTCGGGTCAGCGTCCCGGTATCAATGAGATCATCGACAGATCGTTCATACAGCTCTGCGGTATCGTTCCGTATGAGCGTGAGCTGATGCTCGGAGCGGAAATGGGAAAGCTTGCCGGTCAGCTTAAAAATTCAAACGCCCACGCCGCGTTTGGGAACATCGCAGGACGGCTTGAGGGTGAGAATGTGCCGCTTTTTAACGGCTTCAAGGGACTTAAAACCAAGATTCAGATAATGCGTCTGCTTGGAAGAGGATAAACGTCCCGACAAAGACTTCGGATTATCTATGAAAGGAAGATACAAATGGAAATAGCTATTATTGCCGACGACAAAAAGAAGGAATTAATGACACAGTTCTGTATCGCATATTGCGGTATTCTTTGCAAACACAATCTCTGTGCCACAGGCATCACGGGTAAATATATATCCGAAGCCACCGGCCTTAATATAGAACGTCTGCTTGCCGGCTCCCAGGGAGGAACACAGCAGATCACGTCACGTCTTGCGTATAACGAAATTGACCTCCTTATTTATTTCCGCGACACCTCAAAGGATGTGGTGTTCAACGAGGAGGAGCATAATCTGCTTCGTATGTGCGATGTTTACAACGTCCCCGTTGCAACAAACATAGCAACAGCGGAGGTGCTCGTCTGCGCACTCGACACAGGTGGACTTGATTGGCGAGAGATCGTTAATCCGAAGTCGGATTACAATCGCCGAGAAAGATAAATAAAAACAAACGGTACTGTTACAAACGGTGCCGTTTTTTCACGCCAACTAACTTCAGCCGCAAAGCGGCGTTACAACGGCAAAAGAAACAACGAAGCCACTGAGCCGCCGTCGTAGCTGGCGGCGGACGAACGGTTATCGCTGACAAAGCGAATCCGGAGCCGCAGGCGGAGTTGAGCGCAAATCGGGCGCCCGCAAGGAAGGGTGGGAGAGCTCGAGAGGGGTGGAAAACTGCGCAGCTGGTGTCCATCCCTCTCGAATGATACGATGCTCGAAGCGGTACACTTCGGGGAATTGCTTTCTTTCGCCTTTTGGGTACAAAAGTAACTTTTATCCGCGCAATACAAAGATACATTAAATCTCTTTGTGTTGCGCTTCGAACTTCGCATAATTCGAGGGACATAGGAACCAGCTCGCCGCGGTTTCCTATTTCCCTCGAGCTCCCTTTTGCACCTCCTTGGCTGGTTCTCGATTTGCGCTCAACTCCGCCTGCGGCTCCGGATTCGCTTTGTCAGCGATAACCGTTCGTCCGCCGCCAGCTACGACGGCGGCTCAGTGGCTTCATTGTTTCTTTTGCTGTTGTAACGCCGCTGCCGCGGCTGAAGTTACTGATGGAAATAAAAAGGAGCCGTCACACTCGAGGACAGCTCCTGTGCTTTTATTGATTAGTTACATTCTGCAACCAGCGGACCTGCAAGCTCCTTCAGATAGAAAAGCTTACCGGGAAGAGTCGGAATGAACGTCGAGGTGATGTTCATGTCAGGACCGTAGTGGAGAGTTGTGAGGAAGCTCATACCCTGCCACTGCATTCCTCTGCCGAGAAGTCCGTCGCAGCCGCCGATGATGTAGTCAGCCTGGAGGAAAAGGCCCGGGCCGATGGTGTTAGCGGTGCAAGGAACGAGAGTTGTACGGCTCTTGAAGCTGGTGAGTGCATTCTGCTCGATGGTGAGCGGATGAAGCTTTGCACCGATACGATAGGGTGCCTTCTTCCATTCCTCAACAGATGCATAATCCTCTGCAAACTGAGGCTCCCAGAATGCGATGTGGCACATTCTTCCGATACCGAATACGAGAACGAGTTTTGCGCCCTCTGCCTTGAGTGCTGCGATCTTTTCGGGGTATGTGGGAAGGTTTGTCTTGGTTGCGAAGTTGCGCTGATTTTCGGGGATGGTCTTGTTGATCTTTCCGAAGAACGCCTGCTTCATGCTGTATTCGAACGATGCGGGGTTGTCGTTCGAGAGAGTGTTACCCTCTGCGTCTGCCCACTCGTCCATGTTGAAGGTGTAAACGTGAGAGCAGTCAACGTCCCACTCATTGAGGAAGTACGATGCCCACTTGTACATACCCATAGGACCAACGGGAAGAATGATAGAGAGCT
>JAFTTS010000115.1 GCA_017466685.1 Clostridia bacterium | reverse complement strand
TGCGTTCGATTTTGAGGTGCTCATAAAGGCACACAACATGGGCGCAAAGATATACGAAATGCCGGTTAAAATAATAAATCACCGTGAAAGCAAAGTCAACGTTTTCCGAGACAGCATAAAGATGCTCCGTGACGTCCGCGCAATAAAGAAGCGTAACAAGCGAAGAACGTCATAACGTCTTTACAATAATTTCATAAAAAAGTCTTTGAAAATCTTTCAATGTATGGTATAATAAAATCGTGATATACTATTTGATAAACATAACAACTATAAAAAGGAAGGTGTTTTTGATATGAACAACTCTAAAAAAGACTCCGGTCTCAGCCCGCTTGCCCTGATAATTATTATCACCGCTTCAATTGTGGCAGCTGTCGGTATCGTATTTCTCGTTCTGAACATTTTAAAGAAGAGACGCGCAAAGAAGCTTGAGCCCTGGTGTGACGATGCAGAATCCTGGGAGCTCGACGATGATCTCTTAAACGATCTCCGTTTCGACGACGAGGACGAGTGCTGCTGCGGTTGCGACTGCGATGACGAAATTGCAGATGCTGTTGACGATGCCATTGAAGCTATCAGTGCTGTTGCAGAAGAAGAATAATAACAAAGGAGCTGTCACATAACGACGGCTCTTTTTTTGCGCCGCAAAATAATAACGATAATATTATTTGACATTGCCGCCAATATGTGGTATACTATTGGTAATAATATTTTTACGGAGTAAATATTAATGACAGCTATCAGCCTTTCCGACGTCTGCCTTGAATTTGGTACGGACGTTATACTAAATAAAGTTTCATTCAGCCTTAACGAAGGCGATAAACTCGGTATCGTCGGCGTGAACGGCGCGGGTAAATCAACCCTCTTTAAGATAATCCGCGGCGAATATACACCGACGGACGGCTCGGTTTTCATCTCAAAGGATAAGACCGTCGGTATGCTCGAGCAGAATACCGGACTCGAGGGCGAGAACACCGTCCTTGAAGAAATGCTCGCTTCCTTTTCGGGACTCATCGCGGACGAGCAGCGGCTCGAATACCTGCAAAAACAGCTTGAAGTTACACCTGCAGATGCGGAGCTTATCTCGTCTTATACCTCGCTTGCGGACCGTTTCAAGGCTGCAGGCGGTTATGAGTTTCGTTCGCGCTGTAAGGGCATACTCAAAAATTTAGGCTTCGATGAGAGGTTTCATGACCTCAAAATATCGGGACTTTCGGGCGGTCAGAAAACCCGTCTGGCACTTGCAAGACTGCTTATAACCTCGCCCGACATACTCATGCTCGACGAGCCGACTAACCACCTTGATATCGAAACACTCGCCTGGCTTGAGGATTTCCTCTCCGCCTACAGAGGCACACTCCTCGTCATCTCACATGACCGTTGGTTCCTCGATAAGGTCACAAACCGTACGCTCGAAATCGAAAACACACACGCCGAGCTTTATAACGGAAACTATTCCCGTTTCATTAAGCTGAAGCAGGAAAACCGCGAGATACGTGAGCGTCAGTATAAAAATCAGCAGAAGGAAATTGCACGAATCGAGGCGTATATTGAACAGCAAAGACGTTGGAATCGTGAGCGTAACATCATCGCCGCCGAGAGCCGTCAGAAGGCACTTGACCGTATGGTTAAGATCGACCGTCCCGAGGCTCTGCCCGAAAAAATACGTCTCACCTTCACAAAATCGGGCGAAAGCGGTAACGATGTTCTGACTGTCAAAAACCTCGCGAAAGCGTTCCCGAACAAACCGCTTTTTGATGGCGTGTCATTCCTTGTCAAAAAGCATGACCGTCTCTTCATCGCAGGACCGAACGGATGCGGTAAGTCAACGCTCATTAAGATAATCGCGGACAAGCTCGCCGCCGATGCCGGTGATTTTGAATACGGTTATAACGTCAGCGTCGGTTACTACGACCAGGAAAACCAGAATCTCGATCCCAATAACACCGTGCTCGACGAGCTTTGGAACTGTTACGATGGACTTACACAGACCGAAATACGCTCGGCACTTGCGCTCTTCCTTTTCAAGGGAGACGATATCGAAAAAAAGGTGTCCGTTCTGTCGGGCGGCGAAAAAGCGAGACTTACGCTCTGTAAGCTGATACTTTCAAAAATGAATCTGCTTATTCTCGATGAGCCGACTAACCATCTTGATATCGGTTCACGTGAGGCACTTGAGGGCGCACTTGCCGAGTTCGACGGAACGATAATTGCCGTTTCGCATGACCGTTACTTCATCTCGAAGCTTGCGACACGTGTGCTCGATCTCGGAATCAAGCCGGCGCTCGACTTTTTCGGAAGCCATGAGGAATACAAGGCGCACCGTGCGAGAACGGCTGTCAGCTCTGCCGAAGCTGTCACAGAAACTGTTACCGAGGCAAAGGAACAATATCTTCGCGCCAAGGAACAGGCATCAGAGCAGAGAAAATTAAAAACACGAATGAAGAAAAACGCCGAGGAAACTGCTAAACTCGAAAAGGAGCTTGAGGAGTTAACAGACCGGCTTGCGGACGAATCGATACAGCCCGATTACGTCAAGGTTAACGAGCTTTACACACGTCAACAGGAGGTTGAAGAAAGACTTATGGAATTATATGAGGAGGCAGAGAGCTTTGAAAACTAAAATGCTTGTTGTCGGCATAACAATGAACTGTGCCGGAACGGAAAAATCGTTTCTCGGATTTTTGTCAGCGCTCGATTTTGAACGCTACGACGTAACCTTACTTCTCGCCAAGGAAGAAGGCTTACTGCTCGATCAGATTCCTGCGAATGTCAAGGTACAGATAATGGAAAAGTACGGCGATATGTTCTTACTCTCAGCGAAAAATGCGATGAAAACGATGTTCGATTGCTTTGTCAAGGAAAATCCGCTGTCACTTTTCGAGATATTCCCGTATTTCGTCAAAACACTTTTTACAAAAGGTGAAAAGCGTGCGGCTCATGCAACGAAAATGTGGGTACACTTCATGCAGAAGATGCCCGAGATCAAAGAGGAGTATGACGTTGCCGTCGCTTATTGGGGAGATCGTACAATGTTCTATATGTGCGATAAGGTCAAGGCAAAGAAGAAGATCGCGTGGCTGCATTTTGACTATGCGAATCCACCGCGTGACGATTCGGTCTACCTGCCCTATTTTAAGAAATGCGACAATGTTGTAACCGTTTCGAAATTGGTTGACGACTCGCTGAAAAACAAGCTTCCCGAAATTGCCGAGCGTACTGTTATGATGGAAAACATCACAAGTCCCAAGCAGATCTGGGATCTCGCGCTCGTTGGTGACACCTTCCCCGATACGCATTTCACGGGTAAACGTATACTGACAGTCGGACGTATCAGCGATCAAAAGGGACTCGACCTCGTTGTGCCCGTCTTAAAGCGGCTTCGTGAGGATGGATTTGATTTGCGCTGGTATGTACTCGGCGACGGTGAGCCGGACTACAAGCAATATATGTCGGAGCTGCTCACAAGCAACGGAGTTGCCGACATGATGATCTTCCTCGGAACGACACAGAATCCATATTCGTACCTGCGTGACTGTGACATCTACGCACAGCCGTCACGTCACGAGGGCAAGCCGATCGCAGTCGAGGAAGCGAAAATAATGTACAAGCCGATACTCGCGTCGCACTATCTCTCCGCACCCGAACAGCTTGAGGACGGCGAGCTCGGTGTGATCTGCGAGATCGATTCCGATTCAATATACGAGGGCATCAAGCGTATGCTTTCAGATGAATCGTTCTGTGACAAGCTCTCCGAAACCTTAAAATCCCGTAAATTCGGTAACGATTCGGAGATTGAAAAATTTTATAAAATGGTTGAGTGAGTTGGGGCATGATGCACGGAAGCCGTGCCCTCATCCGACTCGCTTCGCTCGCCACCTTCTCCCAAGAGAAGGCTTTTATGTAAGACTGCGGTGCATGACGATATTTTGCGGCAAATCGAAACTCACCTGCACGGACTAACCTTTTTGCAGTGAAAGAAACAAGGGAGCAAAGCCGCCCTCGTTAGGTGGCGGCTCGATAGGTACAGGTGTCAAAGCGAATTGGAGCGAAGCGACTGAGCGCAATCCGGGCGAAGGCAAAGGAAAGTGGGAGAGCTCGAGAGGGAAGAAAAACATCGCGCAGCGTTGGTTGTCGTCCCTCTCGAATTTACGCAAAATCCGAAGCGTTACACGAAACCATTCCCCCAATATATAAATAAACTGTAAAATTACAAATCCCCTTGAAAAAGTGTACCATGATATGGTATAATAGAAATAATAATGAAATAAAAATATTTGCAAAGCAAATAGCAGGAGGCATACAGTGATAATTCAACTTGAGGATGCTAAATATAAGCTCCAGAATATGCGCGCCGATATTGACGAGCTTGCATCGGCATTGCGTATCGAACAGCTTAAGGCAGAGGTCGAGGAGGATGAGGCAAAAACCACAGAACCCGACTTCTGGAACGACGCTGAAAATTCAAGTAAAGTACTGCAAAAGATCAAGCAGAAAAAAGATAAAATAGAAGCGTGGACAGCTCTCAAAAACCGTCTTGAGGATGCTATCACTCTCGCCGAGATGGGTATCGAAGAAAACGATGAATCAATCGTACCCGAGGTCGAGGAGGAAATGGCGGCGGTTATTGCCGAGGAGGAGCGTCAACGTATTGAGGTTCTGCTTTCGGGCGAATATGACCGTAATAACGCGATCGTTTCTTTCCATCCCGGCGCAGGCGGTACAGAAGCACAGGACTGGGCACTCATGCTTTATCGTATGTATACCCGTTGGGGTGAACGCCACGGCTTTAACGTAAAGCTTCTCGACTGGCTGGACGGTGAAGAAGCAGGCATCAAGAGCGCAACTATTATGGTCGAGGGTACAAACGCTTACGGTTATTTAAAGAGTGAAGCAGGTGTACACCGTCTTGTCCGTATCTCGCCGTTTGACGCATCGGGACGCAGACAGACCTCGTTTGCATCGGTTGACGTAATGCCCGAATTTGAGGACGACGGTAAGATCGAGATCCGTGATGAGGACATCGAGGTTACCGCACACAGATCGTCGGGTGCAGGCGGTCAGCACATTAATAAGACCGACTCGGCTATTCGTATAACACATCTTCCGACAGGTATCATTGTCGGCTGTCAGACCGAGCGCAGTCAGCTCCAGAATAAGGAAACTGCGATGAAGATGCTCAAATCCAAGCTTATGGAAATCAAGGAACGCGAAAACCTCGCACGTATCGAGGATATCAAGGGCGTTAAAAATAACATCGAGTGGGGAAGTCAGATCCGTTCGTACGTGTTCATGCCGTACACACTCGCAAAGGATAACCGCACAGGCTACGAAGACGGTAATATCTCCGCAGTTATGGACGGTGAGATCGACGGATTCATCAACGCATATCTTAAAATGAATGCCAATAAATAATCAAAGGAGAACGATACGGTATGTTTTCTAAGAAAAAGTTCTATTTCGGAATTGCATTTCTTATACAGGCTGTGACGTTTTTAGCTGCATTTTTCGCATTTCGACACAAAAATAAAGGACTTGCAAACGTGATACTCGCTTTTGCTGCAGCAGGAGCCGCGGCAGGTGCAGTGATGCTTTACCTTGACCGTAAGGAAGAGCTCAAGTGGCGTAAGCTCGTCAGCGATCCCGATATCTTCGACGGATGTGACTTTGATACCCTTTTCGATGAAGAAAACGAGTGTCACGAAGACGATCCCGACTGTGACACTTGCGAATCGGAAGAATAAAAAATTACCGGCTGTCTTATGGCAGTCGGTTTTTGCATCGGTACAACGCTTGCATTTGCTGAGATTTCAAATGCAACGCTTCGAATTTTGCGTAAATTCGAGGAGCATCTAACTCAAAGCCTCTCCCTCACTCTAACTTTGCCTCTCCCTCTGGGAGAGGTGTCGAGCGCAGCGAGACGGAGAGGGTGATTCGAAGTGATGCGCTTCGAATTTCGCGTAATTCGAGAGGGACGACAACCAACGCTGCGCGAAGGTTTTCTTCCCTCTCGAGCTCTCCCTCTTTCCTTTGCTTATACCCGATTTGCGCTCAGTTCGCACAGCTCACAATTCGCTTTGACACCTGTACCCATTGAGCCGCCACCTAACGAGGGCGGCTTCGCTCCCTTGTTTTTTTCGCTGGAAAAGGTTAGTTCGTGCAGGAAAGCTGCGTTTTGCTGCTCCGACTAACCAAAAGCCTTCCCTTGGGGGAAGGTGGCGAGCGTAGCGAGTCGGATGAGGGCAAATCCGCACCGGGAGTTGGTTTCTGCCCCTCTCAAAAGCCCTATTGATCATACCTGCATATCGCAAAAATCCCCGACACATGATGCAATCCTCACAAATTTGATAAAAACAGAAGTGTTTTTCAGGGGATTTAAAGGCAATGTTACAAAAATGAGAAATTTTCACAAAACCCCTTGTATAATCGGCAAAAATGCGGTAAAATATTATAGGATGGATAAGAATGAGCGTTAATTATTTAACATTCTTTCTGCCCGCAAATAAAGTCAAAAAAATTTTTATATATTTTGGAGGATTCAATCATGTCTGTTAAAGTTGCTATTAACGGCTTCGGTCGTATCGGCCGTCTCGCATTCCGTCAGATGTTTGGCGCTGAGGGTTATGAAGTAGTTGCAATCAACGACCTCACCAGCCCCAAGATGCTCGCTCATCTTCTTAAGTACGACACCGCTCAGGGTCGCTATGAGCATGAAGTTACCGCTGACGACGAAGCAGGTACCATCACTGTTGACGGTAAGACTCTCAAGATCTACGCTGAAAAGGACGCTGTGAACTGCCCTTGGGGTGAGCTCGGCGTTGATGTAGTTCTCGAGTGCACCGGCTTCTACTGCTCCAAGGAGAAGTCCATGGC